>CAJOPP010000120.1 GCA_905236365.1 uncultured Lachnospiraceae bacterium | reverse complement strand
GAGGATGCGCACGGATTCGGTTAGGAATTTGTCAGCTAAAGCTGACCCGAATCCGGCGCGCAAGACTCGCAAGCGAGTCTTGACTAACCGGTGGCAAAGGAACTGTGTTGAAAACAATGCCATAAACTTTACATTATTAACAAAAAATCAATTTTTTCTTATCTTTTTTTCTCTCATTCTTTCAAAAATAAATTTTCCCTATTGACAATCTGCATTTTCTAAGTATAATGAAAAACGTATTGAAAGCAAAGGTGCTTCACAAAAGAATGTGGAGTGCCTTTTTTTATCTTATGAATCCTCTTCGTATATCAGAAGAGTCGTGTATCAGGAACGATTCGTTATTCGGAGCTTTATTTCATAAAGATATGCACTTTCATAAAACATAGTATGAGGGGGATGCTCCCCAAACGACAAAGGCGTCTGCATATTATATAAGAAATATGACATTTCTTCTATAATCATTCAGGCGTCTTTTTCATTTATTGTAACAGTTCAGACTTTGACTTCACTGTTATGTATCGGACACAGCTTCGCATTTCAGTGTGCCCGATGCCGGTACAAATTACATTGTTGACACGCTGCTCATAGCAAGTGCAGGCGGCTAAAGGATGAACTGTAACCATTTATTTCAGAAGATGGCAAAATGTCATCACAAAAATTTTTAGGAGGTGTGTGTTATGGAGTTTTCTGCTGTTAACACAATTTGGGTACTTGTTGGTGCCGCACTGGTATTTTTTATGCAAGCTGGTTTCGCAATGGTGGAGACCGGTTTTACACGGGCAAAGAATGCCGGTAATATTATCATGAAAAACCTAATGGACTTTTCCATCGGTACACCAATTTTCTGGTTAGTTGGATTTGGTCTGATGTTTGGTTCCGGAAATGGATTCATCGGAAGCATCAAAGGAATTGCTTCTGAATCAAATTACGGAAGTGCAATGTGTCCTGACGGTGTTCCGTTCTGGGCTTACCTGATCTTCCAGACTGTATTCTGTGCTACCGCTGCTACAATTGTTTCCGGAGCAATGGCCGAGAGAACAAAATTTATTTCTTACTGCATTTACAGCCTTTTGATCAGTTTGATAGTATATCCGATTTCCGGTCACTGGATCTGGAGTTCTGAAGGATGGTTAAATCAAATGGGATTCCATGATTTTGCAGGATCCACTGCTGTACATATGGTAGGTGGCGTTGCCGCATTTATCGGTGCCCTGATTCTTGGCCCACGTATTGGTAAATATCACAAAGACGGACGTGCAAGAGCCATTCCTGGTCACAGTTTAACTCTTGGAGCTTTGGGAGTATTTATTCTTTGGTTCTGCTGGTTTGGATTCAACGGTGCATCCACCGTATCCATGGAAGGAGATGCCATTGTTTCTGCAGGTAAGATTTTCGTTACTACAAACCTTGCCGCTGCTGTTGCTACCGTGACTGTTATGATCATCACATGGATTCGCTATAAAAAACCAGATGTTTCTATGACATTGAATGGTTCTCTTGCCGGTCTGGTCGCAATCACAGCCGGTTGTGATACCGTATCTCCAACCTCAGCAGCAATTATTGGTATTCTTTCCGGATTTGTTGTTGTATTCGGCATTGAATTTGTAGATAAGAAGTTAAAGGTAGACGATCCGGTTGGTGCCGTTGGCGTTCACGGAATGAACGGAGCACTTGGTACAATCTGTGTCGGTTTATTTTCAGATGGAACCGGAACCGAGTGGAAGGGATTATTCACTGGCGGTGGTGCTCACTTATTAGGCATTCAGGCACTTGGTATGATTTGTGTTATTGCATGGGTAACCGTTACGATGACTATCATTTTCCAGGTAATTAAGCATACCATCGGTCTTCGTGTAACGGAAGAGGAAGAAGTTCTTGGTCTGGACAGTACCGAGCACAATCTTGCAAATGCATACTCCGATTTCATGTCATCACCGGAAAGAAGCGTATTCTTAGGAAGTATGGCTAACGAATTAGCTGCTACTGCCCCTGCTGCTTCAGGAACAGTCACTCCTGCTGAAGCTGTTCCCGTTACTTACAAAACTGTTGCTCCGGCAGATGGAACAACACCAAAGATTTCCAAAGTTACGATCCTTTGTAACCAGAACCGCTTTGAGGATCTGAAGAACGCACTGAATGATATCGGTGTATCCGGTATTACTGTGACCCAGGTTCTCGGATGTGGAATCCAGAAAGGTGCTGCTAAGATGTATCGTGGTACAGAGGTCGATGTCCTGTTGCTTCCAAAGGTAAAAGTAGAAGTTATCGTAAGTGCTGTTCCGGTTGCAACCGTAATCGACACCGCTAAGAAGGCACTTTATACCGGCAATATTGGTGATGGTAAGATTTTCGTATACGATGTTGAAAATGTTATCAAAGTAAGAACCGGTGAAGAAGGATTTGCCGCTTTGCAGGGTGAAAACTAAAACTCTTTAATGAATCAATGAATAAAATATAATTATGATATTTTCTTTTAAATCTTTAAATAAACAATCATCTCTTTAAAAAAAGGTGGTGTCACATCATGATAGATGTGACCCACCCTTTATATTTCCTTTATTCATCCAATTTTTTGAATCCTTTGCCCGATATCACTCCTCGAAACACATGAATTCTTCTTTCAATTATGATTCTTTACATGATCATTAATCCAATCAACCGGACAATCCATGCAGCGATCCATGCAATCGAACACTGCCATACAACCACAGCAACTGCCCATTTTCTTCCCAATTCCCGCTTTATGGCTGCTACCGCAGCTACACATGGCGTATACAGCAGACTAAATACCAAAAGAGAAGCTGCTGCCAATGAAGACATTGCAGATGTCACACCGCCTTCTGCACTAAACAGGATTTCAAGCGTCGATACCACACTCTCCTTTGCCATAAAACCGCTGATTAGAGATGTGCAAATGCGCCAATCCCCCAATCCAATCGGCTGAAAGATAGGAACCAGTAATCCTGATATCATGGCAAGAATACTTTTTGCTGAATCATCCACTACATTCAATCGAAGATCAAAGCTTTGTAAAAACCATACTACGATCGTAGCCAAAAAAATAACCGTAAATGCTTTCTGTAAAAAATCCTTCGCTTTTTCCCACAAAAGCTGCAATACATTTCGTGCACCCGGAAGACGATAGTTCGGAAGTTCCATGACAAATGGTACTGCCTCCCCTTTGAAAAGAGTCCCTTTATACAAAAAAGCGATCAGAATTCCGATTGCAATACCAAGAAAATACAGACCTGCCATAATCAGTCCCCCATGCCCTGGAAAAAATGCATCTACAAAAAACGCATAGATTGGAAGTTTTGCTGTACAACTCATAAAAGGTGTCATCAAAATTGTCATCTTACGATCTCTCTCACTTGGCAGGGTTCTCGTTGACATTACCGCCGGAACACTACATCCAAATCCAATCAGCATTGGAACAATACTTCGCCCCGACAAACCAATCTTCCGAAGAAGTTTATCCATGAAAAATGCAACTCTGGCAATATATCCACTATCTTCCAGCAAAGACAGGAACAGAAACAATGTCACAATAATCGGTAAGAAACTGAGTACGCTTCCCACTCCGGCGAAAATACCATCAATGATCAGACTTTGAAGGGTCGCATTAACATGCATGGCAGTCATAGCCTGATCAGCCAGCTTGGTCAATGCCTCTACACCCATTTCCATAAATCCTTGTAACCAGGCCCCAATCACATTAAAAGTAAGCCAGAATACAAGTGCCATAATACCTACAAACATCGGAATTGCTGTATATTTGCCGGTCAATACTTTATCAATCTTCTGACTCCGAATATGTTCTTTGCTCTCCCTTGGTTTTTTTACGGATTTGTCACAAACCTTTTTGATAAATGCAAACCGCATATCTGCTATTGCAGCACTCCGATCAAGCTCCCTTTCTTTTTCCATCTGCACAATAATATGTTCTAACATTTCCTGTTCATTCGAATCCAGATGAAGCTGCGTCAGGATTAACGGATCCCCCTCAATGATCTTTGTAACTGCAAAACGGACAGGAATTCCAGCACGCTTTGCATGGTCCTCAATCAGATACTCCACACCATGAATACAGCGATGCACCGCTCCTTCATGCTCCCGCTCATCACAAAAATCCTGCTTCACAGGTCGTTCCTGATAATGAGCAATGTGAATAGCATGCTTTACCAGTTCATCCACACCCTCATTCTTGGCAGCAGAAATCGGTATTACCGGTACACCAAGCATTTCTTCCATAACATTGACATCAATTGATCCTCCATTTCCCCTTACTTCATCCATCATATTAAGAGCTACTACCATTGGTGTATCCATTTCTAACAGCTGCATCGTCAGATAAAGATTTCTCTCTATATTATTTGCATCTACAATATTTATGATTGCTTTCGGCTTCTCATAAAGCACATGATTTCGGGATACGATTTCTTCATTGCTGTATGGAGACATGGAATAAATCCCCGGCAGATCCGTTATCATTGTATTGGAATGGCCACGGATTGCTCCATCCTTGCGATCAACGGTCACACCCGGGAAATTACCCACATGCTGATTGGCACCCGTCAATTGATTGAATAATGTGGTCTTACCGCAGTTCTGATTCCCCACCAATGCATAGGTGAGCGTCGTATCATCCGGTAATGGATCTCCATCTCCCTTTGCATGAAATTTTCCCTCTTCACCCAATCCCGGATGAACAGAAGTATTATGTAATGGCTTCTGTGCCGAACTATTCTCTTCCTTTTCCTCTTCCTTCTTATCAAGCAAAGTAACTTCAATCTGATCAGCATCTGCAAGACGAAGAGTCAATTCATATCCATGAATCTGCAACTCCATCGGATCTCCCATAGGAGCTAATTTCACAAGGGTTGCTTCTGCCCCCGGAATCACTCCCATATCCAAAAAATGTTGTCTTAAGGCTCCTTGTCCTCCAACTGTTGTAATACGTGCAGTCTGACCAATTTTTAATTCTTTCAGCGTCATAGAGATAACTCCTTCCTTTGGTATTTCTGTAAATAATCTCATCTTACATTCAATATTGGATAAAACTTTTATCAGAAACTTTTTGATAGAAACTTTTTAGTAGAAACTTTGTGTCGAAAAAGAAAACAGCTTTTCTATTTGCTGTTTTTTCTCATTATAGTTTCATCTTCCCTACTTCAATCACATATAATATTCTAAGAAGAATCTGCATAATCTGCTCAGCATCCCGCTCTCCGATTATATGAATCATCTGTTTGTGATGCAGCACCAATTCCTCATAATACTGCTTTGCGGTTGCAATCCCATACTCCGTCAAACAGATGGTTGACCTATTGGTTTAGCGTAATCAATATGCATTTGACTCATTTTCTCTGCAAGTTTTTGAGCCTCCATAAATTCTCCCATCAATTTCTATTTTAAAATCAGCTTATACTAACCCTAGTTATCTGTCAATTACTTTTAAAAAAAAATAAATTTATATCAGTTTCCTCTCTGCCGCCTGCATTTGCTGCTTACTGCATGCAAACAACGTAAATTATACTATTATCGGGCACACCGGAACGCGATGCTGTGTCCGATGCGTAACAGTGAAGCCAAAGGCTTCACTGTTACACGAAATTAACAATGGCTATGCATTATCGCATAGCCATCTCTATCATAACTTCATTCGGATTCCAATAATTTAAACGTCACATTTACGTTAAACTCACTGTTTATAATGCTAAACGGTTCCTGTAAAGGAATCTCCCACCATAAGCCGAATCTCTTTCCCCAACGAAAAAGAGTAAATATACGTCTCCGATACAGTAAGTCCGGTCAGCTGTTCTAATGTATCCTTGTAATAAAGAATCTGTGTCTTATAACGTTCCCTTAACACTTCCTCCTGCCCTTCTTTGATATGATCTGTTTTGTAGTCCAGCAGAATCAGCTGATCTCCCTCCCTAAAATATGCATCGATAATTCCCTGTACCACAATTGCCTGCTCTGTGTCGATTGATTGCACCTGGTCTGCATTCCGGCTATCTTCCTTTTTCTCCTCCTGTAGCAAACGTTTGGACGGAACACCCACCACGAACTTTTTTTCTTTATAAAGCAATCCGTTTCGTGCTGCCTGACGCATTCGCTTTCCCAAATCAGAGCTCACAAAACGAAAGATCATATCCTCTGTGATAAAGGACTTTGTTTCTTTCGGGATCCGTTCCTCCGTCCACATCTGTTCCAATGCTTCCCGCACTTGTTCTCTGCTTTCAATCACCGCAATGTCCAATAGTTCCATGGTCTTATGTACCCAGGTACCTTTCTCAGCAGCATCCATCGGTACGTCACCGGCTACAAAACACGGAAGTGGTGCCGTATACTCTTCCTGTGCCAATATTGTCCTCTTGATCACATCTGACGGTTCGTAATCTGTCTCATAAATTCTCTTAATCTCTGTTACTGACAGTTTAGACTTTTGTAATGTTAATAATTCCTCCGGATATGCCCAGGCAAGATTCTCCTTTATCTTATTTTCTCTTAAAGACGGTGCCTGTATCCATTTTTCCAATGTTCCTCTCCTGTCTAACTGCTGTTCCAGACCTGATTTCATATGATGTACCGCCAGACTTCTGAAATCATACACCTCTACTCTGAGACGAATGTCCGGTTCTTTCAATACTACAGACTGCTCATACTCTGCCGAAAGAATCATCTCTCCTTTTGTGTCCATTCGTTTTTGAACCGTTTTCATAGCTTCGCAAAATACCTTGTTCCGAATCAGGGAAGCTACTACCAGATCCAGATAATTCCTTGCTGTATGAACAATACTATAAGAAAGTTTTCTGTCTTTCTTTCGTGCCACCTCTTCGTAACGTTTTACCAATGCGGGAATGTCTGTAGTCACCCCTGTCATGATCAACTTTTCCTTTGCCCTCGTCAATCCGACATAGAAAATACGCAATTCCTCCGCAATACTTTCAGTCACCATCAGGGAAGCAAATGCTTTTCTTGTAAAAGTATCATTGCCACATCGTTTCTCCGTATTCACATACTTGGCTCCGATAAAATAATCGGAATGCACGATCAACGGTGTCTTGGTATCCATACGGTTAAAATTCTTACCCATTCCTGCCAAAAATACAATCGGAAACTCAAGACCTTTACTTCGATGGATGCTCATGATCCTTACCACATCCTCACTACTTTCCGGTGCCGGATCTCCCCCCAACACGATTGATTTTGCCTGTAATTTATCCACATATCTAAGAAAATCAAACACACTCTGAAACGAACCGGACTCGAACCGTTTTGTCTCACCTAAAAAAAGATCCAGATTCCGAATTCGTTGTCTGCCCTCCGGCATAGCTTCTACATAATAGTAATAATCCGTATCATAATAAATGCTGGTTAATAACTGCCCAATTGTTGCATAGCTTTTCTTTTCCTGTAACCGACTGATCAGAGCAATAAACTTCTGACATTTTGGTATGATCACCTTCTGAATTGTCTCAATCTGTTCAGAAAGCTGTTCTTGAAGCAACTGAGCCACTACCCGTTGCCCTTTATCCGATGCCGCATCGTCGCCTTGCTCTTTTTCCCTTCCATCATCTTGCTCCGGTTTCTGAAAACACGCTACCAGCATATTCATCACCGAATACAGATATTGTTTTTTTCCTGATTCTTTTTCTACCAGTTTTTTGACAATAGCAAGTATCGCCAGTTCATCATTTCCAACTCCCCCAAAATAACTCCGCAAAACAGCTGCCACTTCCACATCATTATGAGGATTGTCAACAACTCTTAGTAAGCTAAGCACAAGACGAATCTCCACCGTATCAAAATACCCACTTTCATTCTGTACTTTGACCGGTATATTCCTTCCCATCAGAGTCTCTGAAAAAATCTGCTGAAAACCGGACGGTGCCCGGAATAAAATAACAATATCACGGTATCTCACCCTTCGCATTACTCCACTTTCCTCATCCACAACCTGAAACGGCTTGCTTCCATCGGTTCCAATCAGTGCTTCAATCCGCCTGGCTACAATGGTGGCTTCCAATTCCATCTTACCGATATCCTCCAGATTCTCATCCAGATTCTCTTCCTTTTCACCGGACATCTCTTCATCCTGAAGGCTTAGAAAATCAAAGTCTTTACTCTCCCCCAACAAAAATTCCACACTGTCATCCTCTGCATCCGGAAATTCTCTTCCCGGAACCAGTGCTTCTTCCTCCGTATAGTCAATCCCCCCCAGATCCTGTCCCATAATCTGATAGAAAATATAATTGATACTTTCCAATACATTGGAACGGCTCCGAAAATTATTTTTAAGCAATAATTTCCGGCATTCCGCTCCCTCTTCCATATCATAAGTACGATACTTATCCATGAACAGATCCGGTCTTGCCATCCGGAAACTATAGATACTCTGCTTTACATCTCCCACCATAAAGATATTATTCTTACCCTGTGGAATCGTAGACACACATCGCAGGATTGCCTCCTGAAGATAGTTACTATCCTGATATTCGTCAATCAGAATCTCCTTGAACTGTTCTGACATCTCTTTGCCAATCTCACTTGGCACCGGATCTCCCATCTCATCATATTCCCTACAGAGCACTTTCAATGCAAAATGTTCCACATCACTAAATTCTAAAATTCCTTTTTCCAGCTTTGCCTGTAAAAATCGTTCCCGAAAACGATCGGTGCTATCCAATAATGCCGTAAGCATTGCTTCCTGATCTTTTATCTGAAAAAGAATCTGTTCGAAGGAAATTGAAAATACCTGTAGCAGAGTCTGGACCTGCTTCTTATACTCATCCCGCTGCTTTTTGATCCGATCCGCAATATCTTCATCATAAGTTCCCTTTTTTCCTCGTCCTATATTGGCAAATTTCTGTCCCTGAAGATCATGAAACTGACTATAAGTTTTCGCAGCAACAATATCGTCAATATATTGGATATCCGATAATAACGCCTTTTCCATATAGATTGGACCATCAATATCCCTTACCACTTCCAGTGCACTCAGAATACGGTCACGTATCCCCTGTGCTGTATTATGTACCTCGTCAAAGTACTTTTTTACAAAATCCATTTCCAGAAAATCCGCTTCTGACTCCACATGTAGTGCCGCTCTCGCCTTCCTGGTCCATTCTTCCGGACGAGGATAACTGGCACTGACATCATAGACCTTTAAAATATATTCTTCTACTTTTGTATCATTCTTGTCTGCAGAATATGCATCCGAAAAAGCAATAAAATCAGGATTCTTTTCATAAAATTCTTCTATGACATTCTCCAATGTCTCTTCTCTTAGAAGACCAATCTCCCCTGTATCTCCGACCCGAACTCCCGGATCGATTCCCAACACATGGAAATGTTCTTTTACCACCTGATAACAAAAGCTATCTATAGTTAAAATATTAGCATGGTGGATATAATTCATTTGTTTTAAATAATGTTCATTCTCCGGCTCTTTTTCCAGCATTGCTTCAATTGCTTTTGCAATCTTGTCCTTCATCTGTGCTGCCGCTGCTTTTGTAAAAGTCACAACTAACAGTTCATCGATATTGATCGGCTGCTCCCGGTCAGAGATCATCTGAATGATACGTTCCACCAAAACCGCTGTTTTTCCGGAACCAGCTGCCGCTGAAACTAAAAGATTCCCATTTCTGAAATCTATGATTTTTTTCTGATCCGGTGTCCAATTCATGACTTTTCACCTTCTTTCTCTTCTTGCTGCAACAAAGCTTTCTCTGTTCCTGCCTCCTCTTCCTGCTGCAATGAAACTTTTCCTGTTCCTGCCTCCTCTTCTTGCTGCAACAGAGATTTTCCGTTTCTTTCCTCCGGTTGCAAAATGCGTTCTTTTGCTTCCTGCTTATCCATTTGGGAACTGATTCGATATTGATTTCCTCCCAATCCCGGTTCAAAACGACAGATGCTCTTATAATCACAGACATTACACGGACTATTTATCTCTCCCTTTTCCGGATTCATCGCAATCTCCCCATGGAGAATCTGTTCTCCAATGTAAATCATTTTCTTTCTCACAAATTCAGAGATCTGCATTAGTTCCTCTGTACTGGTCAGCATCTGATTTCTGGAATCCAGATCACCATCTTTCTTATATCTTACCGGTGTTACAAGTCCTGTTTTTCCATCCATCAGCTGCAAGCTCACCTCATCCTGATTGGCAAGACCGGACAAACGGCTGCTTTCAATTCGTTTCTGCTCAATCTTTTCTTCCTCTGTTTCATCAATAATCGGATCATATAAACGAAAATAATACATACCTGTTGGAACAATCTTTTTATCCGGATACTGCCTTTGTAGCAACTCCATCATCACACTCATATAAACGGTAAGCTGTAGCTGCTTGCCCTCATACATTTTAACATAATCAATATCCTTGGCTCCTGACTTATAATCGATCACCTTGAGATAAATGGTATCATCCGTTTCCTTAATATCCACCCTGTCTACTATACCACTTAACTCCATCCGCATATCTTCTTCCAATGCCATATTGATGTATTGCAAATGTTTCTCCGGTGAAAATTCCTCTTCAAAATAAGTCGGCTGCATTCCACCCTGTTCCAAATGTCTGCAAAGATTTGAAATGCTTCTCTTCGCAATTCGGATCAGAACTGCAAGTTGATGACGGTTTCGGTAACTGCTCTCAAATATTGTATCATTTTCTTCTTTCGCAGCCTGAATGGTAATAGCTTCCACCTGTTGCTCCAACTGCTCTGTAGTCAGTGTATCCGGTATAATTTTTCCTTCTTTCACCTGTCTAAAGAACTGTTCCATCACCGCATGCAGGATTGTACCAATATTGGTCGTCTCCACCTTGTATTCTTCCCTTTTGTGCAGCTTTAACCCATACTGTAAAAAGAAATGATAAGCACATCCTGCGTAAGTCTCCAAACGTGAAACACTATGAACCATATGCTCACCGTATAACTTATGTGCGATCGCCTGATTCAGCAAGCCGGCCTGATTATCATAAAGATACCCTTCAATGATCCTGTTCATCTCTTCCGGATTTTCCTGCTCCATAACACGATAGAAAGAAGAATCTCCTCTTTTTTCAGATGACAGATCATCCGTAAAACGATCTGTCAGTTCCGCTTTAGTGGTTGGTAAAAAATCTTCCATCATTGACCCGATCTTTTCAACTTGCAGACACGGAAAAACATGCAACAACCGGTTTACAAAATAAGACGGACGCAATTCTGCTCCCCTGTCATCCGATTGCCGGTAGCTGATAAACAACTGCTCGGACGCCTGCGTAATCTGCAAATACCAATAATACTGCTGTAAGAACATCTCCTCCCTGCTATTGGGAGCCAGCTGAATCTTCATATCTTTTAGCAGTTCCCTGTCTTTGTCCACCAGAATCCCTTTTCCCGAACTACTCTTTGGAATTAAGCCTTCATTGGTTCCGGTTACAAATAACACTTTGACGTGGTGCAACCGGCTTCGTTCCATGTCACCTACCAACACCTGATCCAACGTAGATGGAATGACACCTAACTGCATATCTGAAATTCCTGTCATCAGAATCTCCATGAAATGCTCTCTTTCAATCTCCTCCTCGCCCAGCAAATCCATCGTCTTATCCAGTACGGACAGGAACTTATCATATGCCTGGCTATACGCTTTTGCCTCCCTCAGGTTTTCCTCTTTCTCCAGACGAAAACTTCTCTCGTGTAACTTCTCTGCCATCTTATTTTCTGCCAAAAACTGATAAAGGGATGTAATATACTCTTTTGCAGTTGCCTTTTTTTTCCGGAACACCGGTGCCAACTGCTCCACCTTATCCATAAACTTCTTCCTTGTCTCATTACGCTCATGTAATCCCTTCACCTTTCCGCGAAAGGATGCAGACCACCAATGATACCCTTTTACACCATATTGCAGGGCATAATTCTCCAAATCGTAGACTTCTTCCATTCCGATATCCAGAAATCCGGTTTTCAAAAAAGAAAATACACTGTCATAAGAAAAATCAGAGCGAAACAGTTCCATGACCATGCCAATGATCTCAACGACCGGATTATGGGATAAGGTCTCACTGAAATCCAAAAAATATGGAATTGCTAACTGCTCCATCGCCTGTTTCCAGATTACTGCCTGTTCCTTGATATCCCCTGTTATAACCGCGAAATCCCGGTAATGGTATCCTTTCTCCATCACATACTTCTTAATAGTCTTTGCCACAAATTCTGCCTCTTCTTTTCCATCTGCAGCCGAAAAAAGCCGTATTTCTTCCGTTTTCTTATCGTATGCCCTATCCGGAAACCGAAATAACTGTTGTTCCAAATGGACCAATGCCCCCTTGCCTTCCAATCGATAATTACGAATCAGTCCAACATGTGGCAGTATTGTTATCTGATGGTCTTTTGCAAGTTTACATAATCTATCCACTGAATCTTTTGCCAGATAAAACAATCCATGTTCCCCATAATCATTTCTTCCAAAAACAGATTCTTCCATCGTAAAGCTAAAATAAAGATTCCCACCAAGCTTCATCAGTTCTTCAATCACTCCATACTGTACCGGTGTAAATCCCGTAAATCCATCAAAGTAAATGTCTGCATTCCGTAATAAAGAAGAAGCCCCTACCACCTCCTTAAGCAACGTCAGAATCTGCTCTGTCACCATATAAGAATCTGCCATTGCTTCATCAAATGCCCGTAATAAGATTTGCAGATCCTTTAACTTATGATAAAGGCTCTTCTCCGGATTCAGGTTCGCAATCACATGATCCAGTACCTCATCTGTAATCCGGTATTGGTAAAATTCGGATAACATTGATTTTATTTCATCCACAAATCCTTGCTTTCCCAACATATTCCCATAATAAGTAAGTTCCTCTTGATGTTGCTTCAACAACTTCATGATCAGCATACTTTTACCATAATCATCCAGAATGTCTCTTGTATGAACATTGAGTTCATCAAACACCTGAAATGCCAATCTTGTAAAACTTAAAATAGAGATATCCATGGTTCCACCCATTGGATGCAGGCGTACCATATCCTGCTCCGCTGCCATGTTCGACTGCTCCGGCAACATAAAAATAATCGGACGGTGTCCTTCCTCCATAGAATCATGAATCATCTGATTATATAAATAAGTTGTCTTTCCGGTTCCACTACTGCCTAAAATAAACTGTATCGCCATATATACATTCCTTCCTATATTACAATCTATAATAAATTGTACCATTGCATCTTGCAGTAAATGCGAAATACTTCCTGAACTGTTACAAAAATAGTTCTAATTTTTTCTCTTTTCTCATATGATTATATTAACAATGAACGGGAGGAATCTTATGGGCACGCAGACAAAAATAGTCGTAATAAAAGCAAAAGAGATCATTTATACCGGAATCTTTTTAATCCTTGGAATTTTATTAATTATCGTACTAATTAATATGTTTGGCAAAGGGAAAGAACCTGAGAAGACAACGACCAGTAAATACGTCCCCGGCGTTTATTCCTCAACAATTTCGTTAGGTGAAAATACATTAAATGTAGCTGTTACCGTAGACTCTGATACGATCAGTGGTGTCAGTATTGAAAATCTGGATGAAACCGTCACTACAATGTATCCGCTTCTTGAGCCCGCCCTGAATGAAATCAATAACCAGATTTCTGTAGTTGACAATGTAGATGATATTACCTATTCTTCCGAAAACCAATATACTTATATCATCTTGAATCAGGCCATAAAAAATGCATTATCACAGGCAGCCTCAACAGAATAAGCAAAGACGTTCTAACAATAATAAACACTTCCCTTGAAAACAATCCATTTACCCTACAGCACCGCTGTAGGGTAATATTCCGGAAATTTTCTACAGTCAGATTATATGTTTCGTTCCTCTTTCACTACGCTTGCCTGGATACGATTTTCCCTTTTTCCTTATAAATGGAATCTGCCGGAACGACCCCTCTTACCATACTTACAGGATATACATTGGAATTTCTGCAAATAACAGAACCCGGGTTCAATACCGAATTGCATCCAATCTCTACATGATCTCCCAACATCGCCCCAAACTTCTTAAGACCCGTATCGATATCAAATTCATCACCTTTTACATGGACAAGAGTTTTGTCTGCCTTGACATTTGATGTAATGGATCCAGCTCCCATATGGGAATAAAACCCTAAAACCGAATCTCCAACATAGTTATAATGTGGCACCTGAACATGGTTAAATAAAATAACATTCTTTAATTCGGTAGAATTACCAACCACACAGTCATTTCCCACCAGTGCATTTCCCCGTATAAAAGCACCCGGACGAACTTCGGTACGTTCTCCGATAATACATGGTCCTGCAATATAATTATTCGGATAAATCTTTGCGGATTTTGCAATCCAGACGTTTTCTTCCCGTTCTTCATACAAGTCTGTTGGAAGTGTCTTTCCAATCTCTTTGATAAAATCGCCAATCTTTGGAAGTGCCTCCCACGGATAAGTCAAGTCCTTCAATAACGGTGCTGCTAATGTTTCCTTCAAATCATATAATTCTTTAATCATTACCTGTTCTCTCATAATTTCCTTTCTACAATGTCACTGTAGCCTTTCTAAATTTTTT
>CAJOPP010000119.1 GCA_905236365.1 uncultured Lachnospiraceae bacterium | reverse complement strand
GTTAAGTTGTCAAGTTACCATCTGAACAGTAACGTTGTGGATAAAACTGCGGAAACTCAAGCAGATTTTTGTCTTGACAACTGAACTATTATA
Source organism: uncultured Lachnospiraceae bacterium (assembly GCA_905236365.1). GTDB lineage: Bacteria > Bacillota > Clostridia > Lachnospirales > Lachnospiraceae > CAG-590. The sequence continues at coordinate 3,363 of CAJOPP010000119.1, read as the reverse complement.
CAGTATGGTAAAAAAATCTGGAATTTAAGATTATGGATACAGAACATATAATTGAAGGTGCTGAAAAGCAAGTGCTGACATTAGAAGATGCGTATATTTATTTGATGAATAGAAAGTGAAGAGGAAGAAAGTAAAAACGGAAGAACTTGTACAAGATCGTTAATGTTCAAAAATATAAGGTTTGGCGGACTTGTCTCGGGTATTGGGTGGAATTTGTAATCTACATAAAGAAAGGGATACGAAATGAGTAATAAATGGAAAAAAAGATTAATGAGTGGTTTGATAATCGGTTCAATATTCTGTTTTGCAACTGGCTGCAAACAAAATAAAAAGACCGAAAGTGGGACAGTGCAGTCTGCCGATGTAAAAGAAATGATTTATGAAAGTTCGGAGTATAACATTGAAGGTTTGAAAGCGGAAATTGACCGTGTTGATGTACAAAGAAACAAAATTTATCTAAGTACCCATGAATGGACAGAGAAGGATGGAGAAGAAGAATCCTGCATGCATATTTATTCTACGGATTTGGAGGGAAATCATCTACAAGAGGTTACACAATTAAAATCGCAGTATGGTCAGTATCCAATGCATTGGTCTGTAGGAAAGACAGGAGAGATGGTTATAAATCTTAAGGTGTACGAAGAAGATTCTGATCGCTCCTATATTGTGAAATTGGATTCTAACGGGAAAGAAGTACTGAGAGAGCCTGTAGAAACAATACTTGGTGACGAAAGCGGTGAGTGCAATGGAATCGTTTTTGATGATCAGGGAAATATCATCGTTGCTATGGACTCCGATATATATATCCTTTCAGAAGATTGCAAATCAGCAGAAAAAATCAGGTTGAAAGAGAAAGGTGACATCAGAGGAATTGTTCTGACATCAGATGGTGAAGTGATTTGTGGTACGTCACTCTTTCAGGGAGACAAAGTAATAACACAGCTTCATATGTTAGATGTGGAGAAGCAAAAATTGGAAATGCTATTTGAGACATCAGCATCATATCTTTTCAGTATAGAAGCAGGAGATGAGAGTGCGGACTATGACATATATTATTCCGATGCAAATGGCATATATGGTTATCAATTAGAAGAAAAAAGAGAGGATAAACTTCTTGATTATGCAGAATCTTATATTTCAGAGGAAGACAGGTTTAATATTGTTTCCTTGACAAAGGACCAGTTTCTCGGCATAACAGAAGGGGAGTTTGCCAGTCTTGTCTTATATCAAAGGGCTGACCCCTCCGAGAAACAGGAAAAAACAGTAATTACATTGGGAGCATTGTGGATGGATGATATCGTAAAAAGACAAGCGATAGAATTCAATAAAAACAGTGAGAACTATGAGATTGAACTGAAAGAGTATGCACAGGAAGAAGATCCGGTTGCGAAAATGAATGCAGATATAATGGCGGGAAATGTTCCGGATATTTTGCTGTTAAGTATGTTGCCGTATGAGCAATATGTGGCGAAAGGAATGTTCGAGGATTTGACTCCGTATTTTGAAAGGGATGAAGAGATTGATACAAAGGATCTGTCCGATTCTGTACTTGAGGCTATTACAATGGATGGGAAGATATATTATACGTCACCGAGTTTTAAAATCTCTACCATGGTAGCAAGAAAAAGTGATGTGGGAGAACAAACCGGTTGGACATTCGAAGAGATGAAAGCATTGATCAATCAAAAAGAAGAGGGTGTGAGACCGTTTTATTACGAAAGTAAATCCGATATGCTGTACCCATTCATGAAAGATGGATTAAAGGATTTTGTGGACTGGAAAGCGGGAGTGAGTCATTTCGACAATGACAACTTTAAAAATATTCTAGAAGTATGCAAAAGCTATGGTGGAAATCAGAAAAGGGAATATACGGAGGATGATGTACCAGATTTAATTTCTCTTATTCAGGATGGAGAGATTCTGTTTGCAGATGGAGAAGTTGATTTTTTAGGTGTACAGCAATACCGGAAACTATTTGGTGAAGAGATTACTTACATTGGATATCCGAACGAAAAAAAACAGGGTACTTATTTCGTGTTTGATGCACCCCTTGCCATTTATTCAAAGTCAAAAGTAAAAGAGGGGGCATGGGAATTTCTTCGAACCTTTATGAAGAAAGAAACGCAGGGGAAAAATGCTATATATTTGAATGGTACGCCAACCAGAAAAGATTGCTTGGATTTGCTCGTTCAGGCATTGACAACAACAGAGACGTATATAGATGAATTCGGACAAGAAGTATATCCTTTGGATGCTGGAAATGTAGAAGCTGGATATGGAGATATGATAATCGATTATGAACCGTTATCTCAGGAGGAAATTGATCAATATATGGATTTGATCAATCGTACGCATCAGGTATCCGATTACAATGATACAATATTTAAGATAATACAGGAAGAGGCAGAACCATATTTTTTTGAGGAAAAAAGTCTGGATGCTACAATTGAGATCATTCAGAATCGCATTACGACATATATAAATGAGAATCGATAGATGCATGGTGAAATTATATCTCAGACAGAGATGACCCCCGCCTCTAAGCAAAGCGTAGGCGGGGGCTGGAAACTTGTCTCAGGCGGGGTTCAATCTCCGTCTGAGCTATACGCTCCGCGAGGATGCGCAGGGATTTGCATATGAAATATGTCAGCATAGCTGACGCAAATCCCACGCCAAGACTCGCGAGCGAGTCTTGAATATCAGCTTCACGGTATGCGGGTGGTGGAGAAGTACCGTTTCGGTTATAAGGCGGCGAGATATTATAAGGATATCCGGATCATGCACAAGCTCCATGCGGAGTATCTGTTTTTATGTGAGCATAACATTTCTTCATTTGATGATCTTTGGGACTTCTATGACAGGGCAGAAAAAGAGATCGAACGGATCAAGGCAGAGCAGAAACGAATCTACAGAGAAAACAGTTCTGCAAAGCGGAAATGCAGAATGGAAGATGAGGTGAGAGATTATCAGATACAGCATGTGAATAATGCGATAAAGCTGGACAGTCTTAAGGCGGAACGCAGAAAATGGACAGGAGATAAACGGATTGCGGAAAAATATATGAACAGGGCATTAAATGAATCTCTGGAACGGATTGCGAGAGAAAAAGAGTATTTTGATCCGGAGATAGATGATACGAAGGCAGATGTGCCGGAATATCCGTATTCGAAGGTTAAGCTGGAAGCGGAGCGTAAAGAGAAGGAGAGACAGCTGCACAAGCAGATGGAGGAGCAAAAAAGACAGGAAGAACGGGAACGGAGAGAGGCGTATTATGACTGGTGCAGGAGAAAACATCATGCGTTTATGCAGGCATGTAATCTTCCGATGGATATGAAGTGGCGTTCGGAGTATATGGATTATCTG
>CAJOPP010000118.1 GCA_905236365.1 uncultured Lachnospiraceae bacterium | reverse complement strand
GTGAAGCCTCACATGACTAAAAGTCACATGCTTCTTACTGCCGCAGATACATCTGCGGTTGCCCTTTAGGGGCATCAGACTGCCTGGCGTTCCATTCGGGATGGACTCAGTAACTTCCAAAATACATTGCAAGTACCGCATTCATCCTACCATTGCTGCTTGTCCCTGCAACTCATCAAAATAAAGGTGATTAACAGGGATACTGCTGTGCAGTATTCTTTGCGCAGCAATAAGATCGCTCCAGGTGCAGGTGCTTCTCCTGGCTATCGGAGGAACTTTGGCCTCCAATGCCAACCTCTCCGTTACCGGCAAGGATTTTGTAATTTCCCTGATGAAATATCTTGCACCTATATTGTAGGTCGCATTGAGATCACAGTTATATAGTTTCCCGGTTGTAAACTTACACAGACTGTACGAACCCTGCGTTTCGAGCGACTCCTTTCCCCTCAAAACCTTGCCGGATCCATCAAAAGCATAACGGCTTGTGCCCCATGCATTGACACGGGATATTCTGATTCCGGCACGATGTGCCTTATCAGACACCATGGATTGTACATACTGTGCTCGCCAAAGGTGCAATCGTTGCTTTTTGCTCCCGCATTTTCTTCTGGAAATGTTCAGATACTCAAAGACAATGACATCCACACCGTATTGCAGCGCTGTCTCCATAAGAAAATCGGCCGTAAGAGTGGCGATTCTGTCATTTATGCCTTTTGCACATGCCCAGAGTCCGGGAGTTCTTCGTGCGCCGTGCTGCTGTGCTTTTTTGATACGGTTTATGGCATGATTCAGGGAGTCGTATTCTCTCGGCAGTCGCATAAATTTTCTGCCGATGACCGTGCCACCGAATGTCATGACACTCACCGTAGCCGCATTGTTAAGTCCTAAATCAACAGCAAGTATCTTCTGTTCAGAAACAGACTTGTCTGACAGATCAACATTTTCCTCAAAAGAAAAATCAAGAAACCATTCCTTTCCTCTGTTGCGGAGAGTGGGTACACACTCCTTTCTGTTTGTACAGTGACGGAGTATGTAGTCCACATCAGATTTTCCCAAGGATACTGTCAGCCAATCCCATGTGTTACGGGTGAACACTTTAATTTTTGCCGTGTAATTGTCTATACGGACATAGGAACCATCCTTGTACATGGCCGGACTCACTCGACCGGCTCTCGGTCTGGAAGGTTTTTTGCCTCTCATCAGTATACTGCTACGCATCCAGTTATCCAGATTGGACATATACGACGAAACTTTACCAAGACTTTCCTGAATTGCCGCTCTGCGAAGATAACTCGGGAACTTGTAATACAGGGCACCAAAGTCATATGTAACATGTGGACGTTTCCTGGTCTGGATCGTAAGTTTCTCTATGGCATTTACTCTTTCCTTGGATGTATCATGGAGCGATAGTGTGTTCCATTCAGCAATAGCGACATCGATAAAGAAGTCCACAGCAGCCCTATACAACCGGACTGTCTCTGCAAATATCCGGTTATAGTATTTGATCTTTACGCTGTAGCTGGTGTGTATCTTCACTTTCTTACTTCCTGTGTCGCAATATAGTGTCTGACCTGATCAAGACTCCTGTCGCTGACAGTGACAACGCAATATGAAGGATTCCACAGATGTCCACCCCAAAGTATTTTCTTTAATTCAGGATGATTCATGAATAGCCATCTTGCAGTATTCCCCTTCAGAATCTTGATCATGACCGGTATCACAAACTGCGGACTGCAATCTACAAGCAAATGGACATGGTCTGGCATAATTTCCATGGAATCAATTCTAAATCTGTATTCTCCAGCAAGATTCGTAAGATGCTGGATTATTTCTTCCCTAATGCTATCAGTAAGTACCTTCTTTCGATACTTTGTGCACCAGACGAGATGGTACTGAATGGAATAAACATATCCTCTACCATATGTAAGGTCATTTTGTGCTGAATAATCAGTTAGTTTAACCATAAAATAAATATACCATATGTAACAAATAAAATCAAGTACTAAATCGCCTTACTCATGACTAAAGTCACGAGAATGCGGCGATATTTTTTCAATTAATTTGTATAGATCCACCGTACAATTTGGAAGTTTCTGAATGGGATATCTTTGACAGATACATTGATTGGGCATCTACATGGATAAACGAATCGTACAGAATATTATCTAAACAAGGTAGTATGGTAATCTTTGGTGGAATCCAATTTAGAGATGAAAAAAAAGGTGATTTATTAGATATTATTCATTGCATTAGAAATAATACTAAATTTATGCTTGTTAATACAATAATATGGCATTATAAAAATGGAATGTCTGCTCAACGATATTTTGCAAATAGACACGAAGAAGAAATATGGTTAGTAAAATCTGATAATTATTATTTTGATTTAGATTCCGTAAGAGTTCCATATTCAGAAGAAGAATTACAATTAGCTTTAAAAGATAAAAGATTAAATCCTGAAAATACAAAGAAAGGAAAGAATCCTACAAATGTATGGGAAATCGCAAGATTAAACGGAAATAGCAAAGAAAGAGTTGGTCATCCTACTCAGAAACCATTAAAGATCATAGATACTTTTGTTAAAAGCCTTTCATATCCAGGTGCAATAGTTTTAGATTTCTTTGCTGGTTCTGGAACAACAGGAAGAGTTTGTGCAGAAGAAAAACGACACTGTTTATTGTGTGACTCAAGCTCAACTACTTTAGATTATTTTGAAAAACATATGGCTAATATAACAGATAAAAATCTAGCAAAATATAAAAGAATTGATGAAGTAGACAATTTCTTTAATATCATTTCTAAAGAAGAAAATAATCAAATTACGCCTATATCATACTTAACCTTTTGACAATCAATATTTTTCTGTCTCCATCTCCAGTCCAAGACGACGAAAAACTTCTTCAAAATGCG
>CAJOPP010000117.1 GCA_905236365.1 uncultured Lachnospiraceae bacterium | reverse complement strand
CCTTACGTGCTAGCACGACGGACTCGGTCGTTTGCTAACTGTCGCAGTGCTCATTGCCAATCGAAAATTCTTTTCGGTAGATTTTGTTGGTGGTGGGGTAGATTTTTCCAAAGCCTACATCCCGGATTACGATGGCACCCATTGTCTCGTCAAACAATTCAATCTCCAGAGAAAGCTTTGTTGTTTTGGGAGGGCGTTTGGGCAATCCATGAATCTCAATAACCTCTTTTTGTATTTCCTTGGATATCTTATCACGGTACACCAAATGAATCCGGTTGGTATCATCTAAGAAAAGCGTGACCTTTCCCCTCATGTTATACCACTCCCTGCCGCCTAATGCAATCGGATAAAACTGGTTCCTTCCCTCTGTCTCTCCAATGCTGATTCCGATATCAAACGGAATACTTTCCTCTGTACACAAAATACAATCCTTATCCATCTCATAGGCACCTGACTTTGCGTGGTAACAGGCACCTTTGGTATAAATATTCTGACCCATGAATACGCGTCTGCCATCACACAATACCTTCGTAGATTCTTCGATCCATTTGTCGTTGAAGCCCGGCCCTGTAAGATAAACGGTCGAAATATACGTTTCCCGCATTTTGTTTCTTGCAATTTCTGCAAAACGCTGATCTAATATCTCCACATCTTCAAACAGCATGGCATATGAAAGTTCTTCTTTCAGGGATTGATGACTCAGATAATAAATCTCTGTCTTTCCCTGATGCTTTTTGTCAATCCGGTAATACTCCATTCCTTCGGTTCCATATTCAAACATGGCAACACTGTTTGAGCGAAGTTTCTCATCCTGATTCATCACATATTGAAAGAACGCATTCTCGTGACTCATAACATAAAAGGAATCCTTTGGAAGATTCAACTCCTCTGCGAGTCTGCCAAGTACCTGGTACACCTTATCATGATATATTTCCAATGTAACCGTAAGTCCACAGAGCTGATATTCCTCAGAACGTCCCAGAAATTCCTCAATGTGTGTCTTCAGCAAAATCAACAGCAATTCGTCATAAGTATAATCTTTCCCTTCGACAACAATATGACTGGAAGATTCAATTCCTCCCATTACGTCTTCGATCATAAACCCTCTGGTCTGAAAACGAATAGAACTGACACTGTTCCCCACATACCATTTCTTCTCTTCCTCCGCATAAAACATGACATTTGGAAGCTGGTAGGTCTCTGTATTATTCAATTGATAAATCGATTCCGGTTCCTGCTTGTCCTCCCTGAAATAGCTAATTTGTACATTCTTTCTGCACAAGTCCAGTCCCAAATAAATCTCTTTCATGTCCTATCCTCTCTGCCTGTCTTTCTAATTATCATCTGCTTATTTTTCCCTCTATTCCATCAATTCCAGATTCTCTTCCACAATCGTTTCCAATTTCAGATACCGGTCAATCTTATTAAGCAGCATCTGATTCTCTCCCATTTCCTGATTGAGCAGCATAGAATTCAGCATCTCAAACCGGTTCTCATACTCTTCCGATTCTCCCTTTGCTTTCATTCCCTCACTCTCATAAACATAAGTATGTCCCGTATAATCTTCCGGCATCTCATAGAGAAGATTCTCTCCATGGAACAGTACAAATTCTTTCATGTAGTATCCCGGCAAAACTTCCATCATTCTTGCCTCTTTGCTGCATTCCGGTTTTTCCACACCGGACTGGATTCCATAATGGAAGGAAATGGACTTCCCTGCCTTATCCTTTGTTACTACATATGTCATAAAGAATAAATCCTTCGGAAGCTTTAAATGCTTCTTAAAGCCTCTGAAAAACGGAAGCAGAATTCCTCTCTTTATAAAATACTCTGTCTTTTCTTTGATCCATACCAGTTCTTCTGCTTCTAACTTCACCTTGCGGCTAAAGAATAACAGCATGGCGGCAACGCACATATCATCTTCCATTCCCACCTCTGCCATCTGATAAAACAAAGCATCAAAAAAAGCAACCGGTACTTCTTTTTCCTCAATCAGGTAGGCAAAAGAAGCCCGTTTAAAGAATGCCTTGATGACCATTCCGGTTCGCTTCTTCCGGACATACGCCGCAAATACCCGGTACACATCCTCATACCACTGTTCGGTATAAAGCGTCTCACAGATAATGTTCTCCTCCAGCAGATCCAGTTTTGACAGCCTGCCATCGGCACGCTTCCAGAGCTTTAACATATCCTTTAGTCCACTCTGATAATAGTCTACAAGATAAAGCAAAATCTCCGGTGTATCCTGCCCCATCCGGTATAAGTATGCCGCAATGGAAATCAGGCATTCCTCTTTTGCATACTGGGAAAATTCTTTCATTTTCTCCACCAGTTTGATCAGATTCTCTACCAGGACTCCCTGATATCCAAACCGCTTAATTGCCTCATATGCCTTATCGTATAACTCACAAGTCAGGAGATAATTGATAAACTCTGCTGCCCCTTCCGGTGGAATATATTCCATTTCCATCCGTTCCAGATAGGTCCCTAAAATATTCACATCCAGATGTTCATAATAATAACGGACAATTCCATAGATTGCCTGCTGCTTCGTCTCTTTGCTGATCTCATCAAACGAAAGCAGATCCCTGGCAACATTTACCTCTTTTGCACCGGTAGCATCATAGGCTTCCAACAAATCATACTGATAGAGTACATATCGGTAATCATCTCCTGCATACTGTCTCAAGATATCCATATAAAGGGACTCATCCACCAGTTTCTGAAGCTTATACGGAATCGTACTGATATAACGGTTTTGATTCCTATCCACCAGAGAAAGGACAGCCGACTCCGTCACCAGATCCACATAAGCTACATGATTCACCACCGGAATCACCATTTCCCTGGCCAGTTCTCTATGAGACACCACTACCGCTATGATATTGTCGTTGGCAACCGTCAGTTTCCGCTTGAAGATCACATTGACAAGATTCGCAGCATAACTTGGTTTCACAGCCTGCGGTCTTAAAAATTCACTGTAAAGGATACTCAGATCATCACTCATATTGCCCTTTACAATCTGTTCCTCCATAAATGCTTCCATATTTGGAAGATATTCATCATACATTCCCAGATACTGGCGCTTATTCACGATCACATTGGCATACAAATATGCATATTCGCTATCGTTCAAAATTCCCTTGTAATTAAAATACCTCAATACCGATTCTGGAATCAGATCATAGCGGGTCAGATCCATACTCCGCAGAAAATTCTCCTGAATCCCCACAATCTTGTATCCACTCTTAATTCCTTCCCGATAATACTCGTGATACATCGGGTCAACTTTTCCGCCTTTTACCAATATGCTGCAGATGATCTTGATAATCTCCGGTTTCTTTCGAAGGTCGTAAATCTGACAGAGCAACGAGAACACTTGTGGTCGAAAATCCTTTTCTTTTGCAGCCAGCTGTAAAAATTCCGCCTCTGCTTCCTTGTCCAGATAATTATTCTTCAGTCCAAAGCTAACCGCTGCAATCTCTAATGCCGATAATTTTCGAAGCAATACCGGATCTGAATTGATCAGGTCACAAATCTCCAAAGATAAAATCGGGCTCTGGTATCCTCCCAGATACAGACTTTCAATCTGAGAATAGAGCCACTGCTTATCTCTTTGGTACTTTTCCTCCGAGTAGATCAACAGCCAGAAATAAAACAGCTTGTCCTTCTCAGTTGCCAATGCCCGTTCTATCTCTTTGCAGGCTTTTTCAATCTGATTGCTGTCCTTTGAAATCAGTGCCTTTAGATACAGATAATAGCAGTGTTCTCTTGGTCCCTGCATTGCCCGATCCATATCTGCTTCCATTCTCCGAAGTTCTTCCCGGACACGGTCTTCCTTGCCACTTAATATATTCATATGCAGAATACCCAGCTTGTACACTCCTACCGCCGGATCAAAGCTTATGAGATGATTGAGCGATGTTCTCGTCTGTTCAATAAACCGTTCAAGAGGCAGCACACCAGTCCGGTAATCCAGATAATTGTGCATCAGATTTGCAATTTCCCTTTTTTTGAGATGCCCCTCATGATCCGGCTTTACTAAAATTCTGGATGGCTCTGTGGTCTTCTGAATCTGGATACTTGCCGTCATCTTCTGTAAACTGTTTTCCAAAATAATATGACCGACCACACTCTCATTCTCATCTAACTGTTCCGGATCCAGGGTATAATAAAGAACCGCATTATCTCCCGTAAAATCCATACTGCAAAGCTCTGTCTGTTTTAAAATAATGAACTTCGCATCTGTTTTCACCTGAATATTGCAATATCCCCACGTATTCTTGCGAACCGTAATCTGGTGTTCTTCTCGCATCTTCGGATACTGGAACTGGAACCGGTCATGTTCCCACTGTAACGTAAGGGCACGTTTCTTATGGATATAGACCAGAAACTCTTCCATTGCCTGATTCCGATCCAGAGAATCCTTTAAAGAACGATATGCTTCCAAATAATCTGTATTCTCCCCAAGTAGCGTCGGTGCAAATGCTTCGGAGCTAAAAATCTGAAGTGCTTTCTTCCAATCCGATTCCGCCAATGCAGAAAATTTCATCAGATCCTCTAATGATACATCACTCACATGAAAGAATGGTGCAACAATTTCTATATTATATGGTATCTCTTTCTCCATTCCATTTCCGATGATATGAATCGTCCCTTCGTAAATACTGCCTCTTTTCTTTCCTTTTCCATCGAAAGAAAAGACGATTTCTCCCTGCACTCCGATGAGACCATGATCCTCAAGGGACAACAAATATGCATCGTCATATACCATCATCTTCATTGGAATCCCATTCTCTGATTCCACCTGAATCCTGCCGGTATATACGCTGCCTGCTTCAATCTTCAGTTGCAAGTAGCTTTTGGAAAGCTTTATCTTTGGGTATTCTACATAGAAATCCCCTTTTGCGTACTGTTCAACTTTACTCTTCATATATACTCCATTAGACTTGTTCCGCTATTATTCATCATGGGTTACAGTTCACTCGGTGGCGTACGTCCGAACCAATGTCATTAACTTAAGCCGGACGTTGCCGTATATGCTATATGTTTTCCATTTCGGGCACGCTTTCGCTTAACTTTAAACGCAACGGTACTAAACTCATGACTCCTATGGTCGTCATT
>CAJOPP010000116.1 GCA_905236365.1 uncultured Lachnospiraceae bacterium | reverse complement strand
CATCTCCGGGTTGACTGCTAAACATTGCAGAATCTTGTCCGGATAGACTGCCGAGTTCTCAAAAATGGATTGAATATCGCTATCACTCTTACCGAGTTCTTCTAACATGGCAAGGGCAGCATCCCGATCTTCAGGGATTTCTTTTGCCAAGATGCCAGGGTCAATCTCGGCTTTGATTTCTTCTGTGGTTGCTTCTTCTGTGGAGGCATCGATGACCTGTTCTACTTGATTCTCGGCCTTTTTGTCTTTGAAATGATGCACGACGCCGGATATCATTTTGATAATACCGATGAGAATTAATATGATAAGTATAAGAAGAATACTGCAACGTATGATGGCTTCCCGGATACGCTTCTTTCGGCGAGCTTCCCGGGCAGCTTGCCGCCGCCTTCTTCGCTGTCGTTCTCTTTCAATTTCTTCTGGGGTTAATGCTTCATAATCTTCCATTTGTATATCCTACCTGTTCCTATCTGTAAAAATAATATGAGTGGGTTGCTATTGTGCCTGCTGATAAATGCGTCCGTCTTACGGGCAATGAAATGATCGTATTTTATAAAGACGTTCCTGCAAGCAGCTTTATCTTAAAATGACGGCATTTGTGTGAGTGAAAATGCGGTACACCTTAATATTTTTACATTATAGCACGAAAATAGTATGATAACATAAAAACTTTCATAATTTCATATGAAATTTTTTATGGAAAGAAAAAGAAAGTTGTGATAGGGAAAAAATAAGGTTATAATAGGCAAAGGTGATTTTGGTGTCAGAATTGTGAAACTTTTGAAAGAAGTGCATGCTGGCAAATATAATACGAAGGGGATGGTGAAAACAGATGGGATTAAATGATACGCCGTTAGGAAACAGAATACACATTGGTTTTTTTGGAAGAAGAAATGCGGGCAAGTCCAGTCTGGTGAATGCAGTAACCGGGCAGGAGCTTTCTGTGGTTTCGGAAACAAAGGGAACAACAACAGATCCGGTTTATAAAGCGATGGAATTATTGCCACTGGGACCAGTGGTGATCATTGATACTCCGGGAATGGATGATGAGGGGACATTGGGAGAGCTTCGTATCCGAAAAACAAAACAGGTATTAAATAAAAGTGACATTGCCGTTCTAGTGGTGGATGGTACAGAACCGCTCACAATGGTTGACAAGGAGTTGATAACTCTGTTTCGGGAAAAAGAAGTCCCTTATTTAGTGGTGTTTAATAAGTTAGATATAGCAGATAACGGAACAAGGGAGGCAAAGGAGCAAGAGATTCAGGATAACGTCATTTCCAAAGAAAATACTATTTGGGTCAGTGCACAGAATCATGAAGGTGTCACGGAGTTAAAAGAGTGTCTTGCACATTTGATTCCTGCAGAAAAAAGCCAACTTCCACTGGTAAAGGATTTGCTTCATCCGATGGATTATATAGTGTTGGTCGTTCCGATCGATTCAGCTGCTCCTAAGGGACGTTTGATCCTTCCGCAACAGCAGGTGCTTCGCGATATTTTAGAAGCAGGTGCGGTTTCTGTTGTTGTAAAAGAGACAGAACTAAAACAAACACTGGATACATTAGGACAAAAGCCATATATGGTCATTACGGACAGTCAGGTATTTGAACAGGTGGCGAAGGAGACACCGGAAGATATCTATCTCACTTCTTTTTCTATTTTAATGGCACGAAAGAAAGGGTTTCTTACTACCGCTGTGGAAAGTGTATCGGTCCTGAACCGGTTGCAGGATGGGAATCGGATACTCATTGCAGAAGGCTGTACTCATCACCGCCAGTGCGATGACATCGGAACTGTCAAACTTCCAAATTGGATTCGCAGTTATACCGGAAAGAATTTAAGGTTTGAATTTTGTTCCGGTATGGATTTCCCTGAGCAATTAAATGGTTATGAACTTGTCATACATTGTGGAGGATGTATGTTGGGTGATAAAGAAGTGCAGCATCGCATGAAAAGTGCAATTGAGCAGGGGATTCCTTTTACAAATTATGGAACAGTAATTGCATATATGAAAGGAATACTGCAACGGAGTATAGAAATGATACCGATGGAATCAAGACAGGTTCTAATAGACGATGCTGATATTATGTAGTACAATAGGAGTTGAATGGGCACAACTAGTGGAACATATACAATAGGAGGATATTTTATGGGAAAGAAGAAAACAATATTTGGAATTTTGGGCCTGGCAGCTGCCTTGTTTTTATCTGTTCCGGTGCAGGCACAGACTGTAAGACAGATTCAGGTCACACCGGATAAAAATGGAACTATCGGAAAGGCATTGCAAAAAGCATTGGATGTGGCATTAGAGGATCAGTCAGGTGAAGTATTGTATGAAATCAATCTTCCATCCGGCACATATGGATTAGGAGAGCAGTTATTAAAAGTCTACAGCTATACAACAATTAACATGAATGGCTGTAAGTTAGAACGGAAGACAAGTAAGACAATGCTTCGTTTGGGAAAAGAAGAAGAATCTTATTCCGGTTATAATGGGTATCATGATATCATCATTGAAAATGGAACATTTGATGGCAAGGGTAATACTTTGAAATCGGATGCTTCTTTGGTTCGTCTTGGACATGCCAGTGGAATTACATTTCGAAATGTGACGTTCCAGAACGCTTACAAGTCCCATCATGTGGAGCTTGCAGGGTGTGAGAATATAACATTTGACCAATGTACGTTCAAGAATTTTTACACCAATCAGAATGAAGTGAATTCAGCCAATAATGAGGCCTTACAGTTTGATGTTATTCACAATAAGACGCATTTTCCGAAATATCCGGAGTTTGATGATACACCATGTCGCAACATAACGGTTAACCAGTGTCAGTTTTCCAATCTCCAAAGAGGGTTAGGAACACATAGTGGGGTTGCCGGGTCTTATTTTACCAATATGCAATTCACCAATAATGTATTTAACAATGTGAAAGGTTATGCCATTATTGCTACAAATTATAAGGATTCAATCATCAGCGGTAATACAATTAGCCAGTGCGGAGCTGGTATTTTGTTCCGAAGTATGGTGCAGGGACATAATAACTTTTATACCCCTTTAGAAACGAACTTTCTAATAGATAATAATGCGAATTCTGTTATTGAGAATAATTTGATTGCAGTAACGGATTACAAATATTCGACGACGGCTTATGGAATTTCACTGTATGGAGAAAAAATCACTGCACAGAAAAAGAACGTTCCAAAGGGAGACTATACACTAAAAGGTGTAGCGGTTCGGTACAATACTATTACTATGAACAACAGTGGGTATGGAATCTGGCTACAGGGGACGAATGACAGTGAAGTGTCAGCAAATAAGGTGACAATGAATATCAAAGCATCTGTCTCGGGCAAAGGAAACGCGGATGGTATTCGTTTGGTGAAAAGTAAAAATATTCTGATTCAGTCCAATACGTTGAATCAGAAAAAGAAAAATAAAAAGACATCTGAAGCATGTGGGATTGTTGTTCGGGAAAATTCGCAGGCGACGATTCAGAATAATAGGATTACGAACAGTCCCAAGGATGGTATTTTTGTGATTGCCAAATCGAAAGTGATAATGACGGGAAATACAATAAAGAAAACCGGAAGATATGGTTTGAATGTATGCGATAAGTCGACTGTGGTTAATAAGAATAATAAAATGACAAAATGTAAGAAACGAGTAACCAATACGTATTCTGGCGGCAAGATTAAGAAAAAATGATGGTTCTAAAGATTTTACGGCTCTTTCATCTTTTAAAGGTGAAGAGCCGTAAGTGATTCTTTGTTCTTGCTGCAAATAAAGTGCAGGACAAGGCATCTGCCGCAGTTTGTTGTCGGCATCTTACTGTGGTATTTCAACTGTAAGGTTCTTCTTCATTAGTGACATATAGCGGGCACCTACAAAATCCCAATTAATCAGATTGAACCAGTTTTCCACATAATCTGCCCGACGGTTCTGGTATTGCAGATAATAGGCATGTTCCCACACATCAATACAAAGAAGCGGTTTGACGGTAAGGGAAAGAGGAGTATCCTGATTTGGGGTTGCAATGATTTCCAGTTTTTTGTTACTTAAGATCAGCCATGCATATCCGGATCCGAACTGGTTGATGGCAGCGGCAGCAAATTCTGAACGGAAGTGCTCAAGAGAACCAAAGGATGCATTGATGGCAAGTGCAAGCTTGTCAGTCGGAAGCTCGCAGTCGGCAGAGTTCATGCATGCAAAATATAGTTCATGATTATATACGCCGCCGGCATTGTTACGAATCGAAGTTTTTGCTTCGGATGGAAGTTCATCTGTCTGAATAAGCAGTTCGTCTAACGTCATATTTTGAAGATTTGGATAGTTCTTAAGAATCTCATTTAGCTTTACTACATAATTAGCATAATGTTTGTCGTGATGAAAGTGTAGTATCTCTTCATCCAGATATGGTTCTAACGCATTATACGTATAAGGTAAGGACCTGACTTCAAATGGATAGTTCATAACGTTCTCCTTTTTGAATATTGATTTTGAATGATGCCGGGGGCAAAACGATGCATTTTTGTTTTGCTCCCGACATCATTTTTAATAGGATATGTCATAATAGAAAAAATATGAAATTTTTTGCTATTGTTTGGTGACAATCTAGGATGCTTATCGATTGATCGGGAACAGAATAGGTTACTGTTCAGACGTGTGCTACCGAGTGAAATGCAACCAGAATAGTAACATTTTTTGTAACAAATCAAAGAATTAGATTGAAGGATACCAGCGAGTTTGGTAAAATGGGGAAAGAATTAGAAATAAGATAATATCTTTGGGATAGCAATAAGAAAGTGTGTGTAAGGATAAAGTAGGAGGAATTTACAATGGCAACAATTGCTGATAAAAGTAGAACGAAAGAAATCATAACCCGCTTACAGGGGATTATCAATAATGCTTCAACGGTACCTTTGACGTCTGGAATTGTGGCTGTCCGCAAGGATGAAGTAATGCCGTTGTTAGAAGAATTGGAACAGCAGATGGACATAGAAATCAAGACCTATCATGAGGTCAATGACCGTAGGGGAAAGATTATCAATGAAGCTAAGAAAGAGGCAGAGAAGATTATCTATCAGGCAGAGCATACGGCAAGTCGCATGCGGGTATCAAAGCGGGCAACGAATGTTGCACCGCTGAATTATAGTTTATTAAGCGAAGAGGAACGAATGGCGTTGGGGAATGCAAATGAGATTTATGCCGCATCCCTGATCTATACCGATGAGATGTTAACAGAGGTGAGTGACCTGATTTCGGATGCTTATAATAATATCCGTAGCGATTATGAGATTATTTTACAGGCATTGGACGAGAAGATCAATACCATTCTTGGCAATCGGGATGAACTCATGGCAGAAATACAGGAGATGGAACAGGAAGACAGAGGTCAGCAGATATTGGAAATCAGTCAACTACTCTCCAATGAATTGTATAATGCCAGAATGAAAAAAAGAATGAATTCGGATGAATATGACGATGGAAGTGTACAGCTAAGTCTGAATCTGCAGGAAGAACAGGCAGAACGTACAAAGCAGGCAGAAGAAGAGGCAATACGGGCCAATCAGGCGTTGGAAGAAATGCGGGCAGAACGGGATGCATTGATGGCAACGGTTGAGAAAATGAAACGTGGGGAATCAGTGGAAAACACGCAGGAGGAAGCAGCGTCTCGAAAGTCAACTTATTTTCAATCTGGAAGAACGGGGATGATGAGAGGGGCGATTACGAATGCAGCAGACGGGACAAGGGTTGTCGGAAGCGGAATCGTGGAGCGTCCACAACGGATGTTCGTGAAGATGATGGATGAAAATAATATTGGCGCGGAAGTATCCGTAAAACCTTCTGATTCTAGAGTGTCTGCATCGGCTGAGAAGGAACCGGAAGTCGTCTATGTGACAGAAGATGAACTGGAAGAAGGAGAAGAATATGAAATTGAATATGTCGATGAAGAGGAATTAGGGGATAGTGAAGAATATGAAGTCGAGTATGTCGATGAAGAGGATTTGGAAGACGAAGGGGAATACGAAATCGAGTATGTTGACGAAGAAGATTTAGAAGACGAAGAGGAATACGAAATCGAGTATGTTGACGAAGAAGATTTAGAAGACGAAGAGGAATACGAAATCGAGTATGTCAACGAAGAGGATTTAGAAGGCGAAGAGGAATACGAAATCGAGTATGTTGACGAAGAGGATTTAGAAGACGAAGAGGAATCTGAAATTGAAGCTGTTGAATACGAAAGCGAATCTGTTGAGGAAGAGGATGAGGAAGAAAACGAGTATGGGAGAAAAACAGAACCTGTCGGAAAAAAGAAATTAGAGAACGAAAAGGAGCCTGTCGAAGATAAGAGGTTAGGAGAAAAGAATCCTGCGGGGAAACAGGAATTGGATGCAGAAAAGGAGCCTGCCGGAGATAAGGGATTAGAAGAAAAGGAATCTGCGGGAAAACAGGAATTGAATGCAGAAAAGGAGCCTGTCGGAGAT
>CAJOPP010000115.1 GCA_905236365.1 uncultured Lachnospiraceae bacterium | reverse complement strand
GCCGCGGGCGACGCGCCAGAGTTTTCATTGGATGAATTCACACTGGACGACCTGCCCGCGAATGCGCTGGGAGGAAGTACACAGGATACACAGGGGGACAACGGGGCGATGAAGCTGCTGTTTCCTTAAATTGTTGAATAAATGTAAATACTGTGAAAGCAGGAGAACGCATTATGTACTATGAAATTGAAGATGATGTTCTGTTGGGATATTATGGTACGGATACATGTATTGTCATACCAGAAACCGTGAAGAGTATTGGCAGAAGCGCATTTGAGGATAATAACGAATTAAAGAATGTGATAGTTTTAGGGAAGATTCAAACTGTAGGATATGAAGCATTTCAAGGCTGTAAGAGTCTGGAAAGTATCACTTTTCAAAAAGGCATTATCCGTATTGAGGCTAATGCATTTCGATTCTGCACAAGTTTAAATAATCTAAATATCATGGAATCATTAAATTATGTTGAGGACGATGCTTTTTATCGGTGTAGTAATCTTGTGACAATGACATTGCCAGATGGTGTTATTCACATTGGAGCGAGAGCGTTTGAATATTGTGAAAACCTGGAAAGTGTGATAATACCAAATAGTGTTGTTTCTATTGGCAAAGGCGCATTTCGTGGCTGCAAGCGCTTGACAAATATCAATTTACCCATAAAATTAGAGTGTATTGATAAAGAACTGTTTTATGGATGTGAAAATCTAAGCTGTATTGTCATTCCCAGAAAAGTAACAAGGATTTCCGAAGAGGCGTTTTGTTTATGTTCGAAACTAGAGCGTATATCTATACCACCGTTACTAACGAATATAGAGAATGGAGCATTTGCTTGGTGTAAGGATCTTCATAGGATAGATATTGAAAGCATTGATAGTTGGATCAATCAATCAAAGAAGAATTGGGATTCATCCATTACTAATGGATCAATAGATATATATTTGAATGACGTAAAACTGGAACACGTTATTATTAGGGATGGAATTGAAAAGATTGCGGATTCTGCATTTTTGGGATGTAACATTTTGAGTATTACTCTTCCAAATAGTCTTCACAGAATCGGTTCATATGCATTTTCTTATTGTAGGCAATTAAGAGATGTATTTGTTCCAAACCTGGAAATGTGGTTTTCCTTACAGATGGAAGATGAGGGATCTAATCCCTTATCAAATGGCGCAAGATTGTTCATTTCAGATGAAGAGCTTCAAGAGATCCCTCGAAACATTGATATTGAGGAAATACCTGACTATGCTTTTTCGGGATGTGTCAGTTTGAAAAAGCTCGTAATCTCAAGCAGGATAAAGCGGATTGGACGGTATGCTTTTTGCAACTGTGAGGAATTGACTGAGGTTATTATGGAAGAAGGAGTTGAGCGTGTAGAAGAAAGAGCATTCTATGACTGTAAGAACTTATGTAAGCTTATTATTCCATCAAGTGTAGTATTTATTGGCGAAATAGCGTTTTGGGGTTGTAGTGATTCGATTTCCATCACACTGCCACAGCGTTTAAAAGGTATGGATAAAGACGCTTTTCTGTGTTCTAATATATTAATTCCAAATCAACCAATAACTAAGGTACCTGGACCGTTACGACGTGGAGCCATACAAGGTATGGTGGAAGCGATTGCACGTGGGGAACAAATAGAGAAGGAAGTGTATAATAGTTATGTCAAATACATCGGAATTCGAACCCATAAATGGATTGATGGCAGTGATGTCAATAATCATCCATATATCAAGTTAATGATACAAGAAAATATGATTATGGTTGATGAGATAGACCAAGTAATTGATAGTATTCGGCAAACAGGGAATATTGAATTACTCAATCAGGTAATGGGTTATCAGGCATCTCATTTTTCAAGCGATGATTATGATAAGCTTACTGAACGGGAGTTCAATAGACTCGAGGAAGATATGAGGTTAAGAGGCAATCCATCTCTACCTGGCTACACAGATGCAATGTGGGAGATAAGTAAACCAAAATCACTGGTAAAAGCGTTTGATGACACAACTGAAAACGTTGTGTTTCCCCAAAGAGTATTTGGTAAACCAATTATGGGTATATGCACGGAGTTTCAGTTTACTTCTGCTGGTGAAAATGCAAGATCAATCGTTTCTTCAATAATGATCCCAGACGGTTATCGTAGTATTGGAGCGCGTGCTTTTGCAGGCTGCGATAATCTTAAGGTAGTGATTTTGCCAGAGACTTTAGAGAGAATTGGTAGTGAGGCATTTCGTGGATGTTCTTCGCTAGAACATATCTCCATTCCGAAATCTGTAAAACAAATTGCGATAGGAGCGTTCAGAGAATGTAACAAACTTAAAAGTATAGATATTCCAGAAGGAATAACGGAAATAAATGACATGATGTTCAGAGAGTGTACAGGTCTTCAGGAGGTAAGGCTTCCGAGTACACTGAATCATATTGGGCAGTGGGCTTTCTATAACTGCAAACGACTAAAAGAAATAAACTTACCAGAAGGAGTCAAAACCATTGGTAGGCGTGCATTTGGAGATTGTGTTGAAGTTAAAGAAATAAAGCTGCCACCGCATGTAGAGTTGATAGATGATTATGCATTCGAAAACTGCAAAGGCATGTGGGGTGTTGAAATTCCAATGATAACCAAG
>CAJOPP010000114.1 GCA_905236365.1 uncultured Lachnospiraceae bacterium | reverse complement strand
TGGCTTTGATGTATACGGACATCTGGACTATGCTGTAAGATATTGTCCTGACAAAAACTTCGTGTATCGCTTTGATGATTATCGGGATATTTTTGAAGTTCTATTAAAACGTCTGATTGAGAACGGAAAAGGAATTGAGATCAACACTTCCGGAATAGCTAAGATTGGATACCCGCATCCTCATATAGATGCTTTAAAATTATATAAGCAACTAGGGGGAGAAATTATAACCGTAGGAAGTGATGCTCACAAAAAAGAAAATATCGGTACCGGATTTGATGTTGCGGAAAATATATTAAAAGAACTCGGTTTCCGGTATTATACTGTATTCAAAGAGCGAAAACCGGAATTCATACCATTATTTTAGCATGATATCTCAATTATACATTAATCGTATCTATTCAGCAGTTCTGAACAAATACGCAACAGGCATGGTACTGACATATATTCCAGTATGCCTGTTGCATTGTAAAATATATATTTTCGTACGCATCTCGCGGTTAATGTGAGATGCTGTCTGAACAGTTACCTTGAATCTATAATTGTCAGATTCTTGTCATGTGCAAGGTGGAAAATGGTCCTATCCTGTAAGTCCAAAATGATTGGCGGTATGGTATGCCCGATAACGGAATCCCACTACCTGCACGCTGCCGCTGACATAATAATGTTTTCGAATTATCATAATTCATCACTCCGTATAGATTCATCCTATCGCAAACCCATTTTAAAAATATTGCTCAATCACTTCCAATAATCCATCTTCATCATTTGTCCTGGCAGTAACCACGTCAGCAACCTGTTTTACTTCCTCCTGTGCATTTGCCATGGCAACCCCTACTCCCGCGTACTGAATCATAGACATATCATTGAATCCGTCTCCACAGGCAATGGCATTTTCTTTGTCCACACCAATAATTTGAAAAAGATGCTCCAACGAAGCTGCTTTATCCACACCTAATGGCATTGCTTCAATAAAGAACGGTTCAGACCGGTAAATACTAAGTTTTCCTTCATACCGGTTCACCAATTCCTTCTCCAATTCCGGAGCCTTGTCTACCGGTGCAGAAAACAGACATTTATTCACATCAAAATCCACATAGGCGGCAAAATCTTCGACTTTTTTCAACTGCATATGATTAAGTCTTGCTTCAAATTCCATATATTCATCAATTCTGGTTGCTGCAATGACTGTATCATTCTCGTAAGTGACCAGCCCCATATCATGTTCCTTTGCATATGCACAAAGTGGTGCAATACAGTCTTTTGGAAAACATTGCTGATAAACAATCTCTTTTGTCTTTACATTTGTAACTCTTGCACCGTTGAAGCAAAGTACATATCCGCCATACTGCTCTAATTTAAGAATGTCCGCAATCCATTTTACACCTTGTGTCGGTCTACCGGACGCAATAATAACGGTATGCCCATGTTCCTGAATCTTAAGTAACGCCTCCAGGGTCTTCGGAGTAACTTCCTTCTTACTATTCGTCAATGTCCCATCAATATCTAAAATCAATACTTTTTTCATAATCTCTCCCATCTTTTTGATAACAAGCCTAAAACTGCCAGGTCTGTTTGTTTCTCTATGACAAAAATCCAGAAGTGAAAAAATTTTTCACTCCTATCGCCAAGCATGCGGTGCACCCATTTTTGATTGCTCTACTATTATACCTACTATCCCTTCGCATCTGTTAGCAGCCACACTGCCCAGCACAAATTAACATCTCGTCCAAAATTGTTTTCGCCACATCTTCTTTTGATAACATTGGAAGTTCTTTTTTCTCCTCTTTCTCAATGATGGTCACAACATTGGTATCCGTTCCAAAACCGGCACCCGCTACTTTTAAGTTATTGGCAACAATCATATCCACATTTTTACTTTTTAATTTCTTCGTGGCATTTTCGATCAAATCCTTTGTTTCCATTGCAAACCCACAAATAACCTGATTTGATTTTCTGTGTTCACCTATATATTTGAGAATATCAGTCGTTCGTTTTAGCGGAATCGCCAAATCATCATCCTTTTTCTTAATTTTATCTTCTGCTGTCGTAACCGGAGTATAATCTGCCACAGCTGCAGCTTTAATAATAAAATCCATCTCCTGATAGCAATCCTTTACCGCTTCAAACATATCCTGTGCACTGACAACCGGCACCACTTTTACAAATGGTGGACAGGAAATCTCTGTCTTTCCTGTCACAAGAGTCACGTCTGCCCCCCGCTCCATGGCACATTTTGCAATGGCATAACCCATCTTGCCGGTGGAATGATTCGATATGAAGCGAACCGGATCAATCGCCTCCATAGTAGGACCTGCTGTGACTAATACTTTTTTTCCTGCCAGATCTTTTTCGTAATGCAATTCCTTCAGAATATATGCGAGCAGGGTCTCCTCGGAAGGTAATTTTCCAGCTCCTGTATCCCCACAGGCAAGATAGCCGGTAGCCGGAGAAATAATCTCATATCCATACTCCTCCAACTTTTTTATGTTATCCTGCACAATTGGATTTTCAAACATATTCGTATTCATAGCCGGTGCAATATATTTAGGTGCTTTGCACGCCATAATCGTTGTAGTCAACATATCATCCGCAATTCCACCTGCAATCTTGCCAATCACATTTGCAGAAGCCGGCGCTACCATAAACAGATCCGCACGTTTAGCCAAGGCAACATGTTCTACATTAAACTGAAAATTGCGGTCAAATGTATCCACTAAACATTTATTACCGGTCAGAGTCTCAAAAGTGATCGGATTAATAAAGTTTGTAGCATTTTTCGTCATAATTACATTGACATCCGCATGAAGCTTGACCAACATACTGGCAAGATTTGCAATTTTATAGGATGCAATCGATCCGGTCACACCTAAAACCACTGTTTTTCCTTCTAACATCTTCATTGTCTCCTTTTTCATCCCAGAAATGCTTTGCATTTGGTTGACGACTCAACATTCCAAAAATGCTTTGCATTTAGTTGCTGGCTCTAATATTTTGGGGTGAGTTCGCCGTATTTTTCGTATTGTGAGATTTGACGAATTTTATTTTCATCATCTACAAAAACAACATTGGGTTTATGTTCCTTTGCCTCTTCCGGAGTCATCTGTGCATAACACATAATAATCACATGATCTCCAACTGCCACCTGTCTGGCAGCTGCACCATTTAAACAAATCATACCACTATTCGGTTCTCCGGCTATCGTATAAGTCTCAAAGCGATTACCATTCTCTACATCCACAATCTGGACATACTCATATTCCAATATTCCGGCTGCCTCCATTAAGACCGGATCTACCGTAATACTCCCTACATAGTTAAGTTCTGCCTGTTTTACCGTCGCACGATGGATTTTTCCTTTTAACATATTGACCAGCATATCTGCCTCCTCAAATCCTTATCCTTATTTATTATTTCTTTTATATATGTAAATCAACGATTCCCAAACAATAAGCTCTTTTATTAATTCGATATATAACAAATTGCTTTCATCTTACAGAATAATCCGATTATCAAGCAATCGGGCCGAGCCAAAATACACAGCAAGGGCAATCAACACCTCACCTTCAATCTTTTCGATTGGCTGTATATTGTTAAAACTCACCACTTCCACATAATCAATTTTTGCAAGAGGGGCAGTATTGATTTTCTTCACAATCATATTCTTTATTTTAGCAGCATCTTTCTCCCCTGCATCAATCGCCTTCATCGCCTCTTCCAGGGATTGATTTAAGATAACTGCCTGTTTTCTTTCTTCATCGGTAAGATAAATATTTCGGGAGCTCTTTGCCAGTCCGTCTTCCTCGCGAATAATCGGGCAGCCAATGATCTCGATGTCAAAATTAAGATCGAGTACCATCCGACGAATAATGGCCAGCTGTTGGGCATCCTTTTGTCCAAAATAGGCACGGTCTGCAGGAATGATATGAAACAGCTTGCTGACTACCGTCTGTACACCACGGAAATGCACCGGGCGGCTGGCACCGCATAGTTTCTCCGGCAACGTATTCATATCTACATATCCGGAAAAATCCGGCCCATACATTTCCTCTACCTCTGGATGGAAAATCCAATCTGCTCCCTCCTGCTCACAAATCTTAGCATCCCTGTCCAGATCTCTTGGATATGACTCCAGATCCTCATTCGGACCAAACTGCATCGGATTTACAAAAATGCTGACTACCACTTTATCATTCTCTTTCCTTGCACGATTGATCAGACTCTGATGTCCCTCATGCAAATATCCCATCGTAGGAACCAAACCAACCCGAAGTCCCTGTGCCTTCCATTCCTTTACCTGTTTTCTTGTCTCTTCAATAGATCCTGAAATTGTCATTATAATTACTCCTCTCTTATTTCCGGTTACTAATTCGAATTTAATAAAGTTTCTCTAACACATCATCACGAATAGTATACTCATGCTCTTTTGCCGGAAAAGTTCCGGCTTTCACCTCGCGATCATAAGCTGCAAATGCCTCTTTCATAACGAGCCCAATGTCAGCAAAGCGTTTCACAAACTTTGGTGTAAAATCAGAGAACATTCCAAGCATATCCTGATATACAAGAACCTGTCCATCACATACATTTCCTGCACCAATTCCAATGGTCGGAATACCAACTTCTTTTGTTACGATTTCCGCTATTCTAGCAGGAACACATTCCAAAACAACAGCAAATGCACCTGCCTTTTCCACCTCTTTCGCATCTTCGATCAATTTCTTTGCTGCCGTTTCCGTATTGCCCTGTACCTTAAATCCTCCAAACGCATTAATAGACTGCGGTGTAAGCCCCAAGTGTGCACACACCGGTATCCCTGCATCGACGATTGCTTTGATCTGCGGACATGCCTCTTTTCCACCTTCCAATTTGACAGCACCTGCACGCCCTTCTTTCATCAAGCGCCCCGCATTTACAACTGCATCATATACCGATGTCTGATAACTCATAAATGGCATATCACATACAACCAATGCATTTTTTGCACCACGTGCCACTGCAGCACTATGATGGATCATATCTTCCATAGTTACGGAAATGGTATCTTCATATCCTAAAATCACGTTTCCAAGGGAATCTCCGATCAAGATAGAGTTTACCCCGGCCTCATCGATCAATTTTGCTGTAGAATAATCATATGCTGTAAGCATCGAAAGTTTTTCACCTTTTTCTTTTGCTGCCTTAAATGTTAACACTGTATTTTTCACACGCATCCTCCTTAAACTGAAACATAATCGAAAATGACTCTGTCATTTGCGTTCCGCCTCCATCAAATTAAAAATATCTGTATAGTCCCGGTCAGGATTTTTCTTTTTTGCAAGTTCCAGCAATTCCATGCCACATGACAGATAAATCCTTTTTTGTGTATCATTTAAAACTGCCAAATGCTTTTTGACCGTTGCTTCATCTCCACGCTCAATGGGTCCTGTCAACGCCTCAACACTGCCTTGCCAAATCACATGTTCTACATTATCTCTGACTAAAATAGCACTGAATATTCTTGCCTCTTCCTCTGTAAATCCACATTCCTGAAGGAGCTCATACCCAGTCGATAACACTGCAATTACATGATTGCTCAACAGACTCGCTGCGGCATGGTATTTCGACTTTACCTCTTTGGAAATCTCTACCACTGAATTCCCCAACGCTTCTAAAATCGATTTCCAAATCGATACCGCATAGGGATGACCCTCAATCGTAAAACTCACCTGATTCAATTGCTGATAAACGGATTCTTTGTTGCTGAATGCAAACATAGGATGAATAGAAAGTGGATATGCACCATATTGCTCTATTCCTGAAAATACATCGGATGATAAGGAGCCACTCAAATGACAAATAATCTTGTCTTTCATATTGTATTTGCAAACGGAATCCCATACATTCTTTACCGCTCCATCCGGAGTCGATAAGATGATGGTATCACTCACTGCGAATAATTTCTCTGCCGTCTCATAATATGCAGAACTTGTAAACTCTGCAGCCCATCTTGCTTCTTCCATAACTAAACTATTGTAACCGGTAACCTGAATATCTGCCTGTTCTGCCTTTAACGCAAAATATTTTCCTAAGCTACAGCCAGCCTTACCGGCACCTATAAAACCAATCTTCATGTTATCACCTCTTTCCTCACAACATCAAACACAAGGAAATGACAAATATCTCTTCATGACACCTGTCAGAACATTGATGACAACACTTATCAAGCGATGCAGTTTCTTACGAATACCGCTCACCTGTAATGTACCATTTCCAATCTTCTAATGCAAGAACTTTTTTTCATACAATTTATTTTCGTTCCGTCTTTTTCCTTCCAAACAAGGTATCGGTTAACGAATATTTTAAACTATTTAGCACGATCACTGCGCTGACCGCAGCCGCTGTCAGCACTACATAAAGGAGCAGCAGTGCAACAAAACGATCATAAATCTCATAAAAATCACTTAATGAAAATGCAACAAAAAATCCCGGCAGGAACATTAACAAGGTCTGACATAACACTTCGATTACGGAACCCCTCCCTGCCATTTTTTGTTCAATAAAAAAGACGTAAACCGTGATTACTCCTATTTCAATCAACATCACTAATAATCTTTCATATCCGGATAAAAATAAATCCGTCGCACTAACATTTAATTCGTTCCCCTCATGTCTGAGCAATTCAATAATTGCTACAATGCTGCTCCATCCCACTAATAAGATGGACTCTGTCATTCCATATCCCAGGCCAAAGGCAATCGACTCTTTAAAGGAAACCTGCCGCTTCATCAAAAATCGGATTACCAGAAATTCAGGTAACATTGATAACAATGCTCCTGCAAAAGCAACTAACAAAAGATAGGATAGATAATGATCATTTATGAATTGTGCAAACTCAGTATGATTAACAAGGTATATCAATCCTCTCTCTTTTATTCCCCATTGCATCGCTAAGTAAATCACACTCCCCATAAAAAAAAGAAGTGTAATTCCTTTGCGTTCTTTCGTATTTTTAATCCATAAAACGAAAAAAAAGATTATCGGGAGCACAGTACAAATTCCTGCTGTTAATGCCAGTGCTATTATATTTATCGTCATCTTCCTGTATCCTTTCCTATTGGTGATCTGTCGTAAATTCAAGAACACCTCATGCGTTCTTACCGTGGAATGCACTTCCCCTACTGACCTATTCATCGACACATTCCTGCAATCCTACAGCCGCTTATAACTGAGAAGAGAGTGCAATCGTCTTATTCCAAAGCTCGTTTTAGTGCTTCTAAATTTTCCTTCATCAATCCAATATAATCCATATTTGCCTCTTCCTGTTCAGCCGTCAAACCTTCAATGGGATTTAATATATCTGTTGCCACTCCTACCTCATCTGCGATTGTCTGGGCCACCTTCGGACTGACCAATTCCTCAAAAAAGATTACTTTAATATCTTTCTCTTTGCAAAAATCAATGATTTCCTTCATTCTTGCAGAATCCGGTTCCGACTCTGCATTCAGTCCCTCCACTGCTTCCTGTTTCAATCCATATTCTGCACACAGATAACCAAATGCCTGATGTGCAACTACAATGGTTTCATTTGATAAATTTGTCAATTCCTTCTCATAGGTTGTTGCTAGTTCTTCTAATTTTTCCTTATAGAAAACATAATTTTCTTCATAGTAATCTGCATTCTGAGAATCCAGACCTACCAGTGCATCCTTTATTGTCTCTGCTTCCACAATCGCATTCTGAATACTTAGCCATGTATGCGGATCAGTCCTTTGATCAGATTCTATTGTGTCCACATCAACGGCTGCCTCTACCACTACCAGATTTTTATTCGAAACAGCACTTAACATCTTGTCTACAAAATTTTCCATTCCTGCACCATTATAAATAAACAGATCTGCTTTTTCCAATAGCTTCATGTCTCCGGTAGAAAGTTCAAAATCATGCGGTTCCGTTCCCGCAGGAACTAAATTGATAATATCGGCTTTGTCACCTGCTATATTTGTTGCAAAATCATACATCGGATAAATAGTTGTAACGATAGCCAGCTTATCCTTATTCTGAAATTCTTTCTGCCCATTAAGATTTCCTTCACATCCCGTCATTGCCATTCCAAGACAAACTGTAACGAATAAAAAAGCGATCTTATTCCATCTTTTCATGTCCTTTTCTCCTTTTCAATACACCAAATTGCATTGCTGTTTCTCTATTGAGTATTAGTGATGATAATCCGCTAATTTGACAGAATAGTCATCCGCTATTTTTTTGTATTTTTGATAATCCTTTTCTTTGATTGTTCCATCCGCAAGATAAGCATCTAACGTTTGATGAAGCTTTTTTAGTGCATCATGTGCCAGATCTTTGTAATTATTTGCAAGGTTGATCCTCAATTCATTTAAAATAGAATCCAATTCAATGCGTATATTTCTTTTAAGCATTTTTTCTCCTTCCATCATTTATTTATCAGGATTGGTAAGTCCAATTTTCAAAATCCACATATAATAAATAATATAATCAAAAAATCAACATTTGTAAAGAGCTGAGGTGACACACTTGTCTTCTTCTCCCAAAATTCCTGCCGCCATATCTGGTGCAGATTATCTTCATAAAATGGGGATTACCGGAAGAAATATAACCATTGCCGTGATGGACTCCGGACTTTCTCCCCATCCTGATATTTCAGGAAACCGGATCCTTACATTTAAAGATTTCATCCAACAT
>CAJOPP010000113.1 GCA_905236365.1 uncultured Lachnospiraceae bacterium | reverse complement strand
GTATGAAGACGAAAGCAGAAGAACCGGAATAATCTATTAAAAGAGGTTGCAGGATTTTGCAACCTCTTTTAATGCAAATAGGTATATGAAATATGTCAGCATAGCTGACGCAAATCCCGCGCCAAGACTCGCGAGCGAGTCTTGAACATGACAGGATGTCTGATTATGCTTCGCAGATAGGGACTTAATCAGTTTGGTTTATTTTTTTATCGGTTTTGTCCTTTATTTTTCCGGTCTTTTTGTTTTGCCATTTCTTTTGCTTCCTTCAATTCTGCTTTGGTAGGTGATTGGGGGTGTAGAGAATCAATCAGTCGCTCTACCAGTTGCTTTTTGGTATAGATATCATAGCTCAGCATTGTAATCATGGCAAAAGTCTTCAGATAGTCATCATTTTCTCCAAATTGTTGTTCTGCAAAATCGTAAATTTCCTGTATACTTTCTCTGACTCGCACTCCGAAGTCACGCTCTAATTGGAAAAGATTGGCATAAATAGTAGATAGAGTTGTATCGGTTTCTGCCTGAAAATAAGTCTCTGTCAGTGGACTTAACAGATGATGAATATCACTGATGGACAGGAAATTTTTTAAATAGTAAATATAAATCAAAAGAATAATATGGTCTTTTGAATATTTTTTCTTGTCAGAAGGCGGAAGCAGATCGTTCTTGGAGTAATTGTTGATCATTGTTTTGGTAAGAATCTTGTCGTCTGAATACCGTTTGTTGCCATGAAGTTGTTTGTCCATAAAAGTAGTAACCTGATCCATATAAAGTTCTATGGCGGGTATATCTTCCGGTTCAATATAATCCGGATGAATCCATTCTTCTATTTGATCTTTTAATTCATGAAATGTGTTTTTTTTCATAGAACTTGTGTCATCCTCTTTTCTTTTTTGTTGTGGCATATCATTTAAGCGACCGCATAGGAAATAATCCTGATTTCTCGCTTGTTCAGTGATAGCTAATCTGGTGTTGATTGCGAGTGAACTGTAATCTCCATTCTACCACATTTGTAAAAAAGTTGCAAAATATTTGCACAAGACTAGAGAATCATGTATACTAATGCAAACGGATGTTTGCTCTTTTAGGGAGTGCAATAAGAATTTTAGAATTTACGAGGTAGAATTATGAATAATTTGAACACAATGCAAAAGGCGGCTGTGGAACATACAGAGGGACCGTTGCTTTTACTTGCGGGAGCGGGATCAGGTAAGACCAGAGTTCTGACCCATCGAATTGCATATTTGATATCAGAAGAAGGTGTAAATCCTTATAATATTTTGGCGATTACGTTTACGAACAAAGCAGCAGGTGAGATGCGGGAACGTGTAGATCAGATAGTTTCTTTTGGTGCGGAAAGTGTATGGGTATCCACCTTCCACTCTTTGTGTGTGCGCATTTTACGACGGCATATTCAGTTGCTTGATTATGAAAATCATTTCACTATTTATGATAGTGACGATCAGAAGGCAGTTGTAAAAGCGTGTCTTAAAAAATTAAATATGGATCCGAAACAGTATTCGGAACGAATGATAATGTCAGAGATTTCAAAGGCAAAGGAAAAGTTTCTTTCTACATCAGAATATGACAGAGCAGCCAGTGGGGATTACCGGAAAATGCAGATTGCAAAAGTATATACGGCATATCAGGCACAGCTTAAACAGAGTAATGCTTTAGATTTTGATGATCTTTTGTATAAGACAGTAGAATTGTTTCAATTTCATCCGGAAGTGTTAGATAGTTATCAGGAACGTTTTCGGTATATCATGGTAGATGAATATCAGGATACGAACCACATTCAGTTTTTGCTGATCAAACAGTTGGCATCTAAGTATCGGAATTTATGTGTAGTTGGTGATGATGATCAGTCGATTTACAAATTCAGAGGTGCCAATATTTATAATATATTGAATTTTGAGGAAGAGTATCCGGAGGCGAAGGTGATCAAGTTAGAGCAGAATTATCGCTCGACTAAAAATATTTTAAAGGCGGCAAATGGTGTGATCGCAAATAATGAAGGTCGGAAAGAAAAGGTTCTTTGGACTGAAAAGGAGGAGGGGGACAAAGTTTTGTTTTCTCTCTATAATACAGAATATGAGGAGGCGGAGAATGTTATAAAGGAAATTGCTTATCAGCACACGGAGGAGAAAAGACCATATAATCATTTTGCAATTCTTTATCGAACCAATGCACAGTCCCGTATTTTTGAAGAAAAACTGCTAATGAAGAATATACCGTATAAATTGATTGGTGGACAAAATTTCTATGGAAGAAAAGAAGTAAAAGATCTCATCTGTTACCTGAAGGCAATCGACAATGGACAGGATGATATGGCAATCAGACGAATCATTAATGTTCCCAAGCGCGGAATCGGAACGGCAAGTGTGGACAAAGTACAGGCATATGCAGATACATATGGAATGGGTCTGTTAGAAGCGATGTTTGAAGCAGGTAATGTGCCGGGACTGAATCGGGCAACGACAAAGATTGAAGGATTTACGAATTTGATTCTGGATTTCCGTGACATGGTCGAAGAAGGTATGTTTTTAAGTGAACTGTATGATCAGATTTTAGAGAAGACCGGATATTGGGATGAGTTGGCAGCAGAGAAAACAGAGGAAGCAGAGGCAAGGATGGAGAACTTGACTGAACTTAAGAACAAAATTGTAAAATATGAGGAAGAAGCTGAGCATCCTACTCTTTCTGAATTGTTGGAGGAGATTGCATTGGTTGCTGATGTGGATAGTCTGGAAGAGTCCGAGGAGAAGGTTCTTTTAATGACATTACATAGCGCAAAGGGGTTGGAATTTCCCTGCGTGTTCTTAGGCGGAATGGAAGATGGTTTGTTTCCGGGTAGAATGGCAATTTATTCGGAAGATGAGGATGCAATCGAAGAGGAAAGACGTCTTTGTTATGTGGGAATTACCAGAGCCAGGGAACGTCTTTATTTAAGTGGTTCAAGGCAACGGATGCTCAATGGTTCTACCAATTATAATCCGGTTTCCAGATTTATAAAGGAAATACCACAGGATGTTCTTCAGATAAATGGTGATGGGAGATATGCGATACGCAGGCAGACGGAAATGAAAAAACAGGCAACGGATGCGCTATCTGTTCGTAGCACCAGTGTCAGCAATAAGCCGTATTCTTATTCACAAGGTGTGAGCTCTATGGGAAAACCATCCTTTGGAAAAGAATTTAAGATAGAAAAAACAGAGGTGGACTATACCGTGGGAGATACGGTAAGACATATTAAATTCGGAACCGGGGTTGTGACTGAGTTGGTTGCCGGTGGAAAAGATTATGAGGTTACGGTGGATTTTGAAAAAGTAGGAGTGAAACGGATGTTTGCTTCTTTTGCAAAATTGAAGAAGATAGAAACTTAAATCAAACAGCAGGAATTTTTTTGGAGGCAGAATTTTCATGGAATGGATTCAAAAACGTTATAGAAAGCATCCGATACTTACTTATGGAGGAATATACACAGCAGGTTTTGTTATTCTGGCATTGGCAGCGTTCGGCTATCTTTTGTTCATTGGGAAAACTCTGATCTGGGAGGCAGATGGTTTGTCACAACATTATACGGCATTGCTTTATTACCGTCATTGGCTTAGGGATGTTGTGCAAACCCTGATAAAAGAGCATACTTTTTCTCCGACACTTTGGGAATGGAATATTGGGTATGGGGCAGATGTAATTCAAAGTCTTTCATACTATGTGATTGGAGATCCTCTTGCATTACTGGTGGGATTGGTGCCCAAAGAAGAAATGGTTGAGACATTTTATGGTTTGATGATATTACTCAGAGTTTATCTCGGTGGACTTGCTTTTTCACTATATTGTAAAGAGCGGGAGGTACGTTCGAAAAAGGCGGTCATGCTTGGAGCATTATTCTATGATTTTACTGCATGGACGGTAATGGCTCTTGTACATCCGTTGTTTCTCAATCCGTTGATTTATTTTCCTTTGGTGTTGATTGGAGCAGAGAGGTTGATAAAGAAGGGACGATATGGCTTTTATGTGGGAGCATTAGCAATCACTGTGTTGTCAAATTATTATTTTGCCTATATGATCTGTATTTTTATTGGATTGTATGTATTGCTGAGGTTGCATTCGATATATTGGAAACAGAAGGATTACATAATTAAGATGGCAAAAATGATTGGAACTTTTTTGTTATTCTCGTTGCTTGCCATAGGACTTGCGGCAATTATATTTGTGCCATCGGCGATGACTGTGGTGAACAATAGCAGAACCAACATCAATCGGGAAGTAGGGCTGTTTTATTCTCTATACTATTATGCAAAACTTCCGGCTTATTTTCTCTTTGGATCAATGAGTTATAGCAGCTATTTTGGTTATTCCATATCAGGCCTGCTTGCACTTAGCACTTTATTTGTGCGGCGAGGAAAGGAAAAACCACTTAAGGCAGCAATAATAGGATTGATAGTTATGATGTGTTTTCCATGGTTTGGACATATGTTTAATGGATTTAGCTATGTGACGAATCGGTTTGCATTTGCATTTGCATTTGCAGTTGCGTTTACCTATGTGAAAGTTTATCCGGAATTTGAAAGGCTGAGCGACCGGGAACGTTATCAGGTAGTTGGTATAGTGAGTGTTGGGTGTTTGGCAAGTATTCTTTCTCTTGTACTGATTTACGGAAAGCAGCCATCCCATTTGATTATTTATTGTGGTATTGCAATTGTTCATATTTTGTTGACCTGGCTGATGGTGTTGCCGAAGTATGGACAATTATTAAGGAAAAGGAGTATACGAATTTCAGACAGCACGATAAGAAGTCTGATTGGAAGCTTTACTATGTTGATCAGTACCGGAATTCTTGGCTGTTTATGGACTGTAGATTTAGGAGAACGCTTTTTGGAAAGAAAAATGCCGCTTACAATTGTAAAGACACAGGCCCTGGAACAGCAGATTGTTGCCAAAGAAGTAGGAGATGTTTCTACAAATCAGATTGACAAAGTGAAAATAGAAAATACGCTTCGGTTTGATAAATATAAATTAGGAACTGTAAATAAGCGTTCGGAATCGATGGTTCGTAATACATCTCTCGCAACCGGAATCCCGGCAGTGACTTATTTTTGGAGTCTGACCAATCCGTATCTGGCAGATTTTAACCGTGAGATGTACTTGAATACGACCAGGGATTATACGTGTTATAATCTGGATCGACGCTATATCTTGGATGAAATATCATCTGTTCGATACTTTTTTGTTCCGAAAGGGGAGAAATGGGCGGTTCCATATGGTTTTTCAAATTATATATCTCATGAGGGAATAGCATCGGACCAGCTGTTACAGGCGGATCTTTATGAAAACTCTTCTCCACTTCCTTTTGCATATGTGTATGAAGAGCAGATGAAACGAGATGCTTATGAAGCAATGGATGTTACCGAAAAGGGACAAATGCTATTGCAGGGAGTAGTGTGGGATGGGGGTTCCCTTCCACAGGCAGAGCCTGAGTTTACCGAAGTGGATGTTGATTTCAAGGTAAAGACTGGCAAGGGAGTTCGATTTGAAGAGAATACCATTTATGTGGATGAGGAAGGAGGAAAATTAACCCTCAATTTTGAGGGATGTCCTGATTCAGAAACTTATGTCATTTGGGATAATCTGCGGGTGAAGGCTAACGATCCGGGAATCAGCAGAGTATCGATTCGATATAAAGCAAAGGGATTAAAGAACAGAATGAGTTATACCCTTGACAATGATAATTTTAATACGGATTATCATGATTATCTGATCAATCTCGGATACCATGAAAAAGATACTGTAAAATCGGTTACTTTGACATTCAGAACCCCCGGGGAGTATCGGTTTGACCGGCTTCGGGTAGTTCATCAGCCGATGGCTGAGATGAATGCATATGTGGAGAAAATCCAACAGTGTAGTGTGAGGAATTTAAAAGTTTCAAAGAACATGGTGACCGGATTTGCTCGATTTAATCAACCGTCTGCTCTTTTCTTTTCGATACCATACAGTGATGGATGGGAACTTACGGTGAATGGAGAACCGGTAGAACTGAAAAGAGCGAATACTGCATTTATGGCAGCGGAACTTCCGGCAGAAGAGTATACCTTTATGTTACGTTATCACTCACCTTATTTAAGGAGAGGAGCAAAAGTATCACTTGCAAGTTTCGTACTACTTATTTTTATTGGAATAGTAGAAAAAGTGAGGAGCCGGCATCGCATTCCATGTGTCCGATGCTGATATGATCAACGTTGTTGACATGCTGTATGCAACAAGTGCAGGCTGCTGAAAGCGAACTCTTACATTCAATCTTAGAATACAGAAAAATTTTAACAATTATTATAGTAAAGTAAAAAAAAATGTGGTATACTAAACATAATATTCATACAATAAAGGGAACAATATGGAAAGGAAGGTATTTATTATGAAGAATTTAGACGATTTGATCAATGCAGCGAAGATTCAGGAACTTTTGAAACGTGAAGATCCACAGGAGAAGGCTACAAGAAGAGTAGTGTGGGTACTTGCTATTATTGGAGCGATTACAGCAGTTGCTGGTATTGCCTATGCTGTATATCGTTATTTCACACCAGATTATTTAGATGATTTTGATGATGATTTTGATGATGACTTTGATGATGACTTTTTTGATGAAGAAGATGAGGTGAAACCAGTCGTTAAGCCAGCAGAATAATTTGTAATTGTTCAGGTAGCATTTCGCTTTTACTGCGAGATGCATATGAGAATGCATATTTTACGATACAACAGGCATACTGGAATGTGCGTCAGCACCATGCCTGTTGTGTATCTGTTCAGCTTTGCTGAATAGATACAATAATTTTTGGAATGTATGATGAATTGTATCAGGAAGAACTGTTGCTGTTGTAATAGTTCTTTTTGTATGTTATACAAGGAGAGGAAAACAATGTTATCAATTATATTGCCAGCGTACAATGAAGAAGACAATATAGAATCTGCATATCATAAGATTCGTGATGTTTTGGCACCGGAAAAAATTGCATTTGAGATGGTTTTTGTGAATGATGGATCGAAAGATGATACTTTTGAAAAGATTCGTAACTTGGCAGATAAGGTTAAGGATGCAAAGATAATAGGGGTATCATTTTCCAGAAATTTTGGAAAAGAGTCAGCTATATTTACAGGACTTTCCCATGCTACGGGAGATGTATGTGTTGTGATGGATTGCGATATGCAGCACCCGCCAGAGACACTAATTGAAATGTATCATCTATGGGAAAAGGGATATAAAATCATAGAGGGTGTCAAAAGAAGCAGAGGAAAAGAAAATATTCTTTATAAAGAATTTGCAAAGTTATTCTACTCACTCATCAGTAAATCAACGGGAATTGATATGTATCGTTCTTCTGATTTTAAAATGTTAGACCGTGCAGTTGTAGATGAATACATCAAGTTATCTGAACGAAATATTTTCTTTCGGGCATTGTCGTCATGGCTTGGATTTAAAAGCGTAACGGTGGAATTTGATGTTCAGGAGAGGAGTTCCGGCAGCACGAAGTGGTCGATGCACTCTTTAGTAAGATATGCAATTGGAAGTATTACTTCATTCACAACAGCACCTATGCAGTGGATAACTCTTTTAGGTTTTTTCTTTTTTATTTTTGCCGTGCTGCTTGGAATCCAATCATTAGTTAAGTGGGGAATGGGCCATGCTTTAGAGGGATTTACGACTGTTATTTTATTGCTTCTCATTACGGGAAGTTTGATAATGATGAGCTTGGGCATTATTGGTTATTATCTGGCAAGAATCTATGAGGAGATCAAAGGTCGGCCAAGGAGTGTTATAGAAGAGATTATAGAAAATGAAAAATAAAAAGATGCAGTCCGGCTGTTTTCCATTTCGGGCACGAGCTAAAGCATACCTTCGAACTAAGCTCGTACCTCGCTAAGGTCTCAGGCATTTCGCTTAGTTGTTC
>CAJOPP010000112.1 GCA_905236365.1 uncultured Lachnospiraceae bacterium | reverse complement strand
GTATCCCGCCGGTGTCGCGCTTTGTGTCATTGATCTCGTTGATATCCCATCCCATGAGAAAAAACGACCTCGTCGCTGCAGCTATGGACGATTTTGACCCTGAAGACCTCGTTGACGTCGTGAAAGGCTATGCCTGGGAAATACGCCTAAAATATCCTATAGTGCCTTTTCCTGTTAAGGGAAAGCTACATCTGTTTGATGTGGAAGCTGAGCCGCACCCATTGCCGGAAGAATACTATGATCACATAGATTACCTTTGTAAAACACAAGGGCTGCCTAATTCCGCAGGGTGACGCGTGCCTCCTCCTACCTACCTACACATTGCCGCGTAGTATTTTCTTGTTTTCTGGTATACTATTTTTTAGGTTTTCCTGTTTTGCTAAGACCGCAAAAAAGCAAATGTTTAAGCAGTAAGTAGAAAATATGCAAAAATGTAACTTTAATATATATATCTGTATATATATTCTAATTTCCGTCGCAGAGAATATTTATTGTATAAGCCACGCGGTAGGCTTGCAGCCTGATATTGCATTCTTACTAAAAGCATATGCAAAGTTTATTGTTGTCTATACACTCATGGCTGTCATTATAGCCTTATTGCCGAAGATACTATCATATCTGCTTATTTTGTTGAACAGCTTGGTCAATATTTTTTGCATTACATATTGTTTCTATCTTGAAGAATTTCCTTCGATAACGAGCCTCTTTGATAGAACGGATGTAATAACTTCTATGAATGTTTTGTATTATATAAAAATACCAATTCTCTTTCTATTTTTGCTTTTTGCAACGTTACAGATACTCTCCCTTTCGCGTTGCTCAACTATTAATTTTCTCCCTGCTAAAAAGAGAGCATTTTTGCTGTCAATCGTACTGATGACAGTTATTGTTATGATTTCATCATACGGGTATGCTAAGCATATCGACTTTTTCAGAATTTCTGAAAAGTGGGATTTTAATGATAATATTGCACATAGGGGAGTCCTGCCAGTGTGGTTTGCGGAGATCTTGCATCCAATTCCATACAGGGGTGAGAGAACTTGTGCTGCAGGAAAGATACATGAACTCCCCATCGTCACTGAACAACAACCAGAAAAGATTGTGTTTATTCAGGTGGAGTCTTTGGATTATAATCTGCTGGAAACAGTCAATGGCATTCCTGTGATGCCAGAATGCAGCAATTTGGCTCGCCATGGCATGTTGCTAAAAATCTTTGGAGAGAAAAAGGCCTTTTCTTCCAATTCGGATTACGAGGTCCTCTGTACACGTGTTTCACAGCCGCCGCATATCGCCTATAAAAAAGCTTGTGCCTATGCTGACAGCATCCCGTCACTTCTTAGCAAGCAGGAGTATGATATTACATTTTTCCATGGATGGGACGCAACTTTTCAAGAACAGGCCTACCGGCTCATGGGTGGAAAGACGTTTTTCCTGCACGACTATAAGGAACATGGATATGTCCCGGCAACGTTTACTGCCCAGCAGCATATCCTTGATGCAGACCTTTTTGATCTGGCTCTAAAGAAAGCACAAGAAACAGAAAAGTTTTTCCATGTTGTCATCACCATGAATATGCATGACCCTATAGAGGCTTTTGACGATGGCCTTTTTGCGAAAACGCCTTTTTCAGCTGTGTACGCAACAGCCCGGAAGACGGATACTGCTTTGGCAGCCTACATAAAGGAACTTCCTTCCCAGACTATGATTATTATCATCGGCGACCATGTTCCGCATCATGGTGTACGGAGTGGTTTTGTACCAGCGATTGTCGCAATTAAAGGACAGGATTTGGGCGGTAAGGTGTTTCCCCAGCCGTACACGAGGTGCGAATTTTCTCGCTATCTCCGCACTCTGTTGCATATTGAGGGAGTGGACAGCAGTGTCCCCGTCATTATGGAAGGGAGTCAGGATGAAATAGCCGCATCACAAGATAAGTAATCCAAACTATACACAAGAATGTCTGTGCCGCACATTGGGCTGCACTGCCCATATCTTTTGCTTTTTTTATAAAATCGTGCTGTTCAAGGGTAATGCTGTCCGCCAAGTTTTCAAGTGAGGAATTAAGAAGTTCAACGATAATACACAAAGCTGACGGGAGTATGAGCATTACCAGCTCAAGCCAGTTTTGTGCCAGAAGTACGGCACAAATCCAGGAAATAAGCGCAACACAAAGAATTTGCCTGAACGCTTCTTCTTCTAACCATGCTGCCCGGAAACCCGCCATAGAGTATTTAAGGGCATTTTTGAGTCGGTGTAATCCAGATGTTCCCTTGAAAGCGTTACGTTCAGGCATGCAATCACTCTAACCGGCTGTAAGCCGTTACTGCTATAATTGGAAAGCTTGTGCTGATAAATGGTAGTATTAAGATACGATTGCAAATCACAGCTGGCTTTGTGTCGAAAATTTACTTTACGTAAAAGACCTTCAGTATATCATCACCAAGGTAGTTGATGACCCTGATGGCAATTTGTTCCGTTCTCGGTTTAGGGAATGCACGGGAGATCTCGCTGTGTAGAGTTTCCCAAGCGTCACGGTTTATTTTTGTGGGTGTATAGCAAATAATGCTTCTTCTCTCAAGGTATCCACTTCACACTGCGACAAGATCAATGATGATTTACATCCGCATCCTGGGCATAAGCGCTGGAGCTTCCACGACAGATGGCGATCTTGCAGCCTCCTTTTTGACAT
>CAJOPP010000111.1 GCA_905236365.1 uncultured Lachnospiraceae bacterium | reverse complement strand
TAGGAAGCCCTTATTCAACTCAGAAACTTTCCCTGTTCCAACATAACAATTCAAACCGGTCTTTATCAATTCTTATGATTTTTTCATCCTGCATTTTGCCCAATTCCCTACATACAGAGCTTCGCTCCGAGCAAACATACTGTGCCAGTTGTTCTCTTGTAAACTGCAGACGAAAACATCTGCTGTTTTCCTGTTCTGCCAATTGGTAAAAGAATGCCAATAGCTTTTCTCTTAGGGTTTTCCTTGTATAAATATTTATCTTTTTGGTCATATTGATATTGCTGCGGGCCAGAAATGACGCAGCATTTATTGCAAACTTCTGATAATATATTTCATTTTGATCGTTTTGAAAAATATCCAGTAGATCAACAAACAGCACGGATACATCGGTAGCACAGCGCATATATGAAAAAGGATTTATCTCCCTTGTTATATTAAATGCATTGCCTAACATTTGTCCCGCTTTATATCTGGAAACTATACTTTCACTTCCCTGATAGGAAAGCTGCATAACATGCACGACACCACTCAGAATTATGGCAGTTTCAGATATGGTGTTGCCCGGGACATAGATGTCTGCACCCTCAGGGAAACTTTTCTCACGATAATTGACAGACTCAAAAAAACGATATAATTCTTCTTTGGTAAAATCTATAAAAAGCTCAATATTTTTTAATCTCTCATAGTTTATTTCCATTAGAAATTCACCACCCATAAAATGAATTGAGAATATATTTACTTGTTGCAAAGTGTTGCGTATGCAATATCTATTATAAATTGAATGTGTTAAAGTGTACATTGTTAGTTGCAACTAACGTTTGTGTCAAAATACGCGCAAAATAAGCAATTTGTACAAATTTTGTAAATTATCAACGATAGTAAATCAAAACATGTGATAAGGAGAGTGATCAGGAGAAAGTATGGTTAAAATCGCAATATATGGCAAAGGCGGGATTGGTAAATCCACAACAACATCAAATTTGTCAGCGGCTCTATCGATTGCAGGGTATAAGGTGATGCAAATCGGCTGTGATCCAAAATCCGATTCAACCAAATGCCTGATGAAGGGTGTGAGGATACCAACAGTACTGGATATGATTCGCGATAAAGGACCTAATGATGTAGAGCTTGAAGACATCGTTTACGAAGGCTTTAACGGAGTCCTGTGTGTTGAAGCAGGAGGACCCACTCCGGGAATAGGCTGTGCCGGAAGGGGCATCATTACAGCGTTTGATAAGCTTGAAGAACTGGATGCATATGAGAAATATGAACCTGATATCGTCTTGTATGATGTTTTAGGTGATGTCGTCTGTGGCGGATTTGCTATGCCGATCAGAGAAGGGTATGCAGACAAAGTCATGATTGTAACATCTGGTGAAATGATGGCGTTATATGCTGCAAATAATATTGCATCCGCAGTACATAATTTTGGCAAAAGAGGTTATGCACAGCTTTCAGGTATTATCCTAAACAGACGAAATGTGGAGAATGAGCTTGAAATTGTTGAAAAAGCAGCAAAGGAAATCGGGGAACCGGTCGTAAGTATCATTCCGAGAGATGGTACGGTTCAGCTGGCTGAAGATCAAGGAAAGACAGTCATTGAAGCATTTCCTGATTCACAAATGGCCAAAGCTTATATGAATCTCGCAGAATATGTAATGGAGGTGGGTGAGAATGAGATGCTCCTGTGTCAGTAATATTTTTCAAACAACCCTGCATTATACAGCCCCCGGTCATGGAGGCTGGGGGGTTTTGAAAGCAGCGCAACTGATTCCCGAAAGCTATCATTTGTTTATCAGCCCGGCAGCATGCGGACGACATGGTGCCTTGGGTGCAAGACTCGAAGGAAGAAAAAACAGAGTATCCTACGTTTATCTTACAGAACAGGCAATTGTATCAGGTGATTATGAAGATATCCTTATAAATGCAGTGGATGAGATGATTCGATACTTAAAAGAACAAGGTCGAATGCCTAAGGTCTTTGTGGTATTTGTAAGCTGTATCGATGATCTTCTGGGAACAGATCACGACGCACTTGTTCATGAATTGTCAAACAGGCACGAAGGAATTCGCTTTGTCTTTTGTAAAATGAATCCAACTTCATCCGACACAAGTATTCCGCCCATTGTGAATGTGCATAATAAGATTCACAGCGTACTTGATAAACAAGATGAACACGACAGCGGCGTGAATCTCATAGGAATACTCGAAGCTGTTAATCCCGGCTCGGAGCTGTTTGAAGTCTTGAAAGACATGGGCGTCTGTGCAGTAAGGCATATTTCATATTATAACTCATTTGCAGCCTTTCAGGATATGGCCAAAAGCAGTGTTAATTTTGTGCTTGCGCCACCCGGAAAATACGCTTCGAAAAACATGCAGAAAAAACTCGGAATCCCATACAAAGAATTATATATTTGTTTCCGTATGGAAAATATCTATAAGGGTTATAAAGTCATTGAAGAAACTCTTGGTAAAAGACTTCCGGATTTATCTGTATATGAAAGAAACGCGATAAAAGAAATAAAAAAGACAAAAGAACTAATAGGGAATACCGGACTGATCGTAGATGGAGAGGCAATCATCAGGCCCTTTGAGTTTGCACATATGCTTATCGAAAATGGATTTTTTGTGAAAAGCATTTATGCACAGCGGCTGATTCCATGCGACACAGAAGATTATGAATGGATCGTAAACAATCATCCCGAAATAGCAATATATCAGCCACTCTCCCCCAGCACGTGC
Organism: uncultured Lachnospiraceae bacterium; assembly: GCA_905236365.1. Lineage (GTDB taxonomy): Bacteria > Bacillota > Clostridia > Lachnospirales > Lachnospiraceae > CAG-590. Next base: position 3,673 of record CAJOPP010000111.1, on the reverse strand, counting down.
AATATGGGCAAAAAAGAGAACGACTGCATTGCAATAGGATATAGCGCGGGGTATTTGTCGGGAGCGGAACATGTTGTGGATATATGTGGGCAAAACGGGTTATTCGGCTACCACGGGGTTTCTTGCATGATGAAGCTGATACGGGATGCATATAACAGCAAAGCAGATTTGAAAAAAATATTGGATGATGCTGTGATCATAGTCTGATGGAAACGGAGGTTGAGAGATATGGATTATTTGGATCAGTTGTGGATCACTTTGCCTGCGATATCTCCTGATTATTCCGGCGTATGTTCAGCAATGTTTGACCTCGGCGGTGTTACGGTTGTTCATGACGCGTCAGGATGTACCGGCAATTATACAGGATATGATGAACCAAGATGGTATGGCACAGAATCAAAAGTGTACTGTTCCGGACTTAGAGAGATTGACGCTGTGCTCGGAAGAGATGATAAGCTGATCGCACATACTATAGAAGCCGGCAAACTTACAAATCCTAAGATATACACTGTTGTCGGTAGTCCTGTTCCAATGGTTATCGGTTCTGATATGAAAGGTATTGCACATGAACTTGAGGAACTGACAGGTGTGCCATCATTTGGATTTGATACAAACGGTCTGAAGCTATACAACTATGGCATATCAATTGCTATGGAAGCTTTAATAGAAAGATTTGCCAAAAAATCAGAAAGGAAAATACACAACGGGATAAACATCCTTGGGACAAATGCATTTGATTTTGCAAACGTAGGGAATGAAAGGGATTTGGAAGAATTTCTTACAAAAAATGGGTTTCATGTTGTCGCGAAAATGATGATGGGAGCAACTGTTGAGCAGATTCAAAGCCTTACTATGGCAGAAATCAATCTCGTTGTTTCCGAATCCGCTTATAAAAGTGCAAAGCTGTTACATAAAAAATACGGAATCCCTTATGTTGTAGCCAATCCTATCTGTGATGGTTTGGATGTGCTTGATCTATTATCAAAAACTTTGAAAGACTCCCAATGCAGAATCATGAAAGATGAAAATGCTTCCGGAAGTATTGCCCGCAAAGTTCTTATCTTAGGTGAACAGGTGACAGGTAACAGCATCAGAAGAGAACTGTTGAGGCGAAAATCCGATGCAAATGTCAGTGTTGCAACAATGACAGGCCTTTGCAATGAGCTTGCTTCTGCTTCGGACAAGGATCTTCAAAGCGAAAATCAGGTCAGACGATTGTTGGGTACCGGAGAATATTCCGTCATTGTCGGAGATCCTTTATTCAAGGATGTCCTTGAATGTATGGGGCTCGAAAATGAAATAACGCTGATTGAAATACCACATGTGGCATTGTCAAGCAAAATTCATTGGAACAGAGCCGTTCATTTCCTTGGGAAAGAGATGGACATGATAATTTCCCAAATAATAAATTCAATTTAATTGATAGGAGGAGTTATGGAAAAAACAATATTACTAAAAAAAATACTTGCATTGGCAACTGCTGCCGTAGTCCTTACTGCATGCGGAAATGCTGCGGATACAGACAGCATGAAGACACAGCCGCAAGACACCGCCAGTGAAATCAATGAAACAACTGACAGCGCAACTAATGATAATGCAACTATCGATACTGAACCCGCTGCCAAAGAAGAGAACACCGATCCGGTGCAGGAGAACAGTGATAAGATCGTGATTACCGATCAGCTCGGTAAAACTATAGAGTTTGATGGCGTTCCCGAAAAAGTCGCAACAACCATTATGCCTTTCCCGTACATTTTCTATGCAGTTGTAGGAAATAATGATAATTTGGTTGGATGTAACCCCTCCTCTATAGTTGCTTATGAAGATAGTGCATTGAAATATATGTATCCGGAACTTGCTGATGCAGAGACAGGATTTGTCGATACAAGCTTTGTTGTTAATGTTGAAGAGCTTATCAAATTAAAACCGGACGTTGTTTTCCAATGGAACTATATGGATGAAGAGATTGCTAAAATGGAAGCAGCAGGCATTAAAGTAATTGCTCTGCAATATGGTTCATTAGAGGATCTGGAAACATGGATCAACATCATCGGGCATCTGATGAATCGTGAAGACAGAGCCAAGGAACTGATTGCGTATTTTCATGAGAGCGTTGAAGAGGTTGATGAGAAGTTGGCCGGTCTCCCGGAAGATGAACTGTCAAATATTCTGATATTGTCGGACGATCTGAAGGTGACAGGTACAGGCTTTTCAGCTTATTGGGTAGAACATAGCGGAGCAGTTAATCCTGCTGGAAATTTATCAGGTGACGACCTTAATGTAAATATGGAACAAATCTATGAATGGAATCCTGATATTATATACATTGGCAATTTTACACCGCTACAGCCATCTGACCTCATAGAAAATAAACTGGATGGTGAAAATTGGTCGATTGTAAGTGCGGTGCAAAACAGTAAAGTGTATAAGATTCCAATTGGGGGTTATAGATGGGATCCGCCAGGAGTAGAAACACCTCTAATGATCAAGTGGCTTGCCGGTATTCAGCACCCGGAACTTTTTGAAGACATGAATATGGAGCAGGAGCTTGTGGATTTTTACAAAGACGTATATCACTTTGATCTTACAGCCGAGATGATTCAAGAGATTTTGGGGGATACGCAGAATTAATGGGAAATACATGTAGTAAAAAAACAAATCCTGCCGAACCATACAGGAACCTGATGAAAACAGCACAGATAAGACTGCTCCTCATGGCGATTGCTCTGGTTATCGTATTCTTTGTAGCGATGTGCCTTGGACGATATGAAATAACACCAATAGATGTATTGAAAGTGATAGGTGCTTATATAGCCGGACATCCTGATGAACCGGATCCTATTCTTGCCAACGTGGTGTTACAGGTCAGACTTCCAAGAATTCTGCTTAGCATGATATTAGGTGCAGGTCTTGCATGCTCAGGCGCATCCTATCAATGTTTGTTTGGCAATCCGCTTGTCAGTCCGGATATTTTAGGAGTATCCGCCGGTGCCGGATTTGGTGCAGCGCTCGGAATTTTGTTGGGTGAAGGTTCGGTTGTCCTTCAGACTCAGTCATTGGTTTTAGGACTGGTTGCAGTTGCGATTGTAATGGCGATCTCCAGAGTAAAACGGAGGACAGAACTATTTATGATGGTGTTGGCAGGTGTTGTGGTCAGTGCTTTTTTTGAAGCTTTGATCTCACTCACCAAATATGTTGCCGATCCGCAGGACACCCTGCCTGCAATTACCATGTGGCTCATGGGGTCACTTGCATCAGCATCTTATCGCAAACTTGTGATTGCAGCAGTGGCGATCGTTCCATGCATGCTTGTTCTGTATTTACTCCGTTGGAAAATGAATCTACTTTCCTTAAGTGAAGAGGAGGCAATTTCACTTGGAATAAATATAAACAGTCTGCGTATAACCATTATTGTTGTGTCGACCTTAATGACTGCTGTTTCGGTATCGTTGTGCGGGATTATAGGCTGGATAGGTCTGGTGATACCGCATATTAGCCGCTTTATAGTCGGCGATGACCACAGAGGACTGATTCCTGCATGTATACTGATCGGTGCCATGTATTTAGTCATAATCGACAGCATCGCCAGAACGATAACTGCTGCAGAGCTTCCAATATCAATTCTCACAGCAATGATCGGTGCACCATTTTTTGCATTTATGCTAAGAAAAAC
>CAJOPP010000110.1 GCA_905236365.1 uncultured Lachnospiraceae bacterium | reverse complement strand
TGACTGAGTGGAAATGCATATTTTATGTGCAACTTGACGAAGCAAAACCAAAATGCATAGTTTTGACCCCGACATCATGACATTGCGAGTGAACTGTAACTACAGTTCTGCCTTCAGTCGCCTGTGCAGTAACAAACGATACAGCAAAAAAGGACAGTATCCATCATAATACCATCCCTGCCTTTCTTTTGTTTCATTTTGCCATTCTTGCTATATTGTTTTATTCTGTCGTTTCGACTGGTTCTTTTCTATCAATTCATTATTATCATCCGCATTGGTGTACCGGAAATGAGATACTTTACTCAGACAGTCTGAGACTCAACTCATACTGGAAAGAATCCAACATATTATTTTGTATATCAAGTGCTTCTTCCAAATCATAATCAATGAGAATATCATTTTTGATTGCAACGATACGATTCTGTTTGCCCATCTGCAACAATTCAACAGCAAATGCTCCCATCAGGGAACCGTACATCCGGTCCTTTGCCGTCGGCTGTCCGCCTCTTTGAATATATCCCAAAACCGATACTCTTGACTCAATCCCTGTCTTTTTCCTAATCAATTCTGCCAGTTCCGGTGCATCGGTCACTCCTTCAGCAACCACAACAAGATAACTGTTTCTTCCATCTGCATGACGTCTTTTTATGGCATCCGTAATACTGTCAAAGTTGCCGTCCCACTTTTCCGGAAGAACAATGGCATCAGCAGAAGTAGCCATTCCTGCCCATAAAGCAATGTAACCACGTTTTCTTCCCATCACTTCAACAACACTGCATCTGCCATGTGACACAGAAGAATCTCTGATTCGGTCGATTGCTTCCATTGCAGTATTGGCAGCAGTGTCAAATCCTAACGTATACTCCGTACAGGATACATCCCGGTCAATTGTACCCGGAATCAAAATCGTATTGATTCCCTCCGATTGAAATGCAATGGCACCTCTAAGAGTTCCGTCACCTCCAATGGCAACCAAAGCATCTACACCATTCTTTCTCAAATTATCTGCTGCCTGTTTACGATATTCCGGTTGCAAAAACCGTTCGCTTCTGCTTGTATATAAAAACGTTCCTCCCCGGTTATTGATATTCCTGACATCTTCCAAATCCAGGTTCTTCACTTCCCAATCAATCAGACCTTCATAACCCCTAAAGACTCCAACTACCTCTATTCCAAACTGAAATGCACTAAAAACCACAGCACGCACTGCAGAATTCATTCCCGGTGCATCTCCACCACTTGTTAAAACCGCTATTTTTTTTATGTTACTCATATTTCTTCCTCTTCTTACATATTTGTAAGTAATCCTTTTCTTTCCTATGGATATCCTTCCTATGCATCACAAATCGCTACTGCTTGAATTGGCACCAATGCCGCCTTTTTCCAATCAAAGTCTATTAGCAATCCATGTTACCGTCTGTGAAGCACTTATGCAGATTATACTATATGTTCCATTCTCTTACAAGACAAATTTAGTATGGAGCATTTTTGCTATATAGGAGACGTTACAGTTCACTCGGTGGCGTACGTCTGAACAGTAACCAGGAGACGAAGTTTCCTATAAAGCAAAAATATGTTCACAGAATGTTTACAGGGGCAATCCCATATACATTCTGTGAACACTTTAGTTGACCATTATCATTTCACTGTTTCAAACTTCCACTGCTGATTATTTTGTCCCATGTAATCCCACTGATGAATATTCCCTCCATTTGCTGTAGACCAGCCATCTACATCCAGCGATTTATTGGAATGTTTGCTGATAATACTATGATAACCATTTCCAAGATCTGTAAGCCACCATCTCTGATTGTCCTGATTACCGTATTCCCAAACCTGAACGTTAGCTCCATTTTCTTTTGACCAGCCATCTACATCCAATACTTTTCCACTTAATACACTTCGAATCACAAAACTGTTATCCTCTAGCATGGTCAACGTCCACAACTGGTTGTCTCCATTGTTCTTTCCCCATTGAATAATATTGGCACCATTTGCTTTACTGGCACCTGATACATCCAATACCAGTCCACTATGCCGGCTCACAATCCGATACCTGATCTTTTCAATCACAATTGAAGAAGTCACATCATTAAAATCTGTAAGCTGATCAGCGTCTGCTGTCAGCACTTTTGTACTACCCTTAAAATTATCATCATAGTATAACGTAACCTGATACCCAAAAGGTACTTTTACAGATGAAATATCATCATTCTTCAATCCGGCATTTTGCATTGCACTAAGACTATATTTTCCTTCTCCTAAAGAAACAGCATTTCCGCCATAACGACTGTCCTTATAGAAAGTAACTCCTTTTTCACCTGCTATTCCAGCCACTGTCTGTACATTGCCCCCCTGTGAAGATGAACTTCCCTGTGTAATTGTTCCATTTACAGTGAAATTCGATGTATCTTTCCTGATAAGCTGACCACCAATGTCTGATACAACATGGTTCTCAAAATTTGCACTACCCGATACTCCACTTCTCACATGAACGGCATCTTCTTTCGTTCCATAAAATGTATTATCCTTAAACTGAACATTACTGATCTCATGTATGCCATCAAAGGTTATACCGCTATAACTTCCGTCATATACTGTATTCTTACTTACGACCACACCTGCCGTAATCGGTCGCATTGCAGCATGCAGCCAGATAGAACCCATCGAATAGTTGTAATTATGTTCGTAACTTCCACACCGCTTCAAAATATTATTGGAAACCGTAGTCGTTCCGGTGAAGCCATTGGATGTCTCAAAGTTTGTACTGATATCAATACCTGCGCCAAATGCAATGATGTCAGAAATCTCATTATTCAACACTTTATTATCGCCACCGCCATAAATCGCAATTCCGTTTGCCAGAGTCGGACATTGGACCGTATTATATTGAATCGTATTGCTCGTACTATTTCCCTGCCATGGCCAGATTGCAATACTGTCATCACCGGTATTTCGAAAATGATTATTCTGAATAATCGCATTATGCACATTCGAACACATATTGAGACCATCCGCATAGGTATTGCGGATACGACATCCTTGAACCACTAAACGATTGGAATTATAGAACCAGCCTCCGACTTTTACATGTTCAATCCATATATTCTGGATAACAACATCAGAAGTATCTTCATATCCTTCAAATCCTGCCAAATCCCCGCTATCATCACGAACTGTGGAAACTCCGGTCATGGCAAAATCAGAAAAACCACAAGTTCCACTAAGCTTAAATGCCGCCCCTGCTCCATAAAGAGTTGTATACCACATACCAGCTCCTCTAACGGTAACACCGGACACATCTATCACACGTTTATTGTTCAGATTAAAAGTGCCTTCCGGAATATAAACTCCACCACCATTTCTTTTTGCCTGATTGATACAGTTCACAAAAGCGTCATAATCATCCTGTCCATCATTTGCCTTTGCACCATAATCTGTTACGGATAAATATCCATTCGGTTTCGCAATTGCATTATCAACCTGCTCAAAGTCTACCAAATCTACAATATAATACTCTGCCTGATCTCCCGCATCCTTCTGTAGACGAATCTTAGTTCCTGCACCATACTCTTTTCCCAGGAATAGTCTGGTCTCGTCAAAAAACCGGTGTTTTTTCCCTGTAGAAGGATTATTATTGAATGGATATTCTCCATATACCCATGCATACTTTGAAGTAAGTGCAATATCCTTATCATGATTGCCATTGACATACATACTGATTGATGCATCCCTGCCTCCACCATTGTTGCTGTCCGGGATTGCATAACGGATGACCATCGTATTTGCTTTCTGCGGAAGTGTAAATTCTACATATTTTCCGGATGCATCCAATTTTACAGCCTGTCTCCCACTTGCTTCTGACTGAATATCATTCCAGTATGCAGTACTCTTCCTTAATACCTCGCCATTGGTCTGTGCTGTTTCTGCCTCCATTTCAACATACGGAAGTGTTGCACCGGTACCAGTTAATCCGGTTATCGTTTTTAACTTCTCAGCAGGTGTTGAAACTGTTGACGTACCGGATTGTGTCTGGTCTTTAACCACAGCATCTTTTGACGAATACCTGGTATCTGTACCTGTAGTCAGATAAACATTAACCGTATCATTAATATAGATATCGCCAGCCTGATTACCATTATTGTTGTCATTAAATATAATGGTGAATCCATCCGATGCCTTTACCGGCACATCTACATAATACCACCCTGAGCCTTCTGACTGTGCTTTCCGACCCGGCCATCCGCCTAATGCCTCAGAATTTCCATAAACATAGGCACTGACCGTTCCCCAATTCTTATTATTATAAAAATAAACTCTGGTGTTTGCACTAACATAACCCATAGACTTCTCTGCCTCTGCCTTAGAATTATACTTAGCATCCGGTGGCATAGTAACATAAACACCAGTCGTATTATCTATATATGCATCACCTGACTGTGCCCCTTGTGCATTATTAAATATAATATGAAATCCGCTCTCTTTCGGTACGGTTACCGAATACCAATCACCACCTGAACTCTGGATTTGTGTTCCCGGCCAGGCACCTAATAATTCTGCATCGCCCCATACATAAGCAAAAACTTCACTCCATCCTTCCGTATTGAGAAAATAAATCTTTGCGTCTGTCGCAGCATAAACTCCTTTTCCTCCTCCCAGCAATGAAACCAGCATGCAAATGCCGAGTAGGAAAGTCTCTACCTTTGTCAAGCAACTCTTTTTGTTCATAAAAAACCTCCTTTAGTTAATCGGTTAACCAGTTCCTTAAAAAAATATCCGAAGAATTTCCTCTTCTATAATTTTTTTATATCACATTAACCAATACATTTCAATATATTTTTCATTTTCATATTTACTTTCTACATATTTTACAGGCATTAAAGATTATTTTTATACTTTATCACCAAGTGATTGCATATTTTTGCAAATTTTTAATTTCCATCTACACAGCATCTGTGTTCAATAGTTTATCGTTTCACTAGTTTAAAATCCTCTTAATGACTTTTAAACAGTCACC
>CAJOPP010000109.1 GCA_905236365.1 uncultured Lachnospiraceae bacterium | reverse complement strand
TTGAATTTGGATTTGACGTGTAAAAGAAAACATTATAAGATGATACAAAAGAATACGAGCCGGCCCAAACATTTAAAGAAAGGAGACTACTCATTTGTACGAAAGGAATCATGAATTACTGGACATCAAAATCAGACAATATTTACTTCCTGCTATTATGATGAAACTTGCGCTGCAACTGGGGAATGTTGTAGATACTATGCTCGTCGGCAATATACTTGGCAAAGAGGCTATGTCCGCGGTCGGTATCACCATACCGGTGCTTTCCATGATCCAGATACCGGCATTGTTTTTGGGCAACGGTGGAGCGACCTATGCCGGAATACTGCTCGGGAGGAGACAGAAACAGGAAGCAAACGAAGTCTTCACGATATCTTTTATTTTTACCACCCTATGCACCCTGCTGTTTTCGGTGTCTGCTGTTTTCATTACAACTCCAATGGCGCATCTTCTGTCCGGGGGAAGCAGTCTGGAAGCAGACGTTGCATCCTGCGTATTTATAGATCTTACTTTCGCCCCCATCATGTGCATTGGCATATTTTTCGCAAGGTTTTTATCGGCAGATTCACATCCTCAACTGACAAGCGCCTATTATATCGTTTCTAATATTCTGAATCTGATCTTGGATTTTATCTTTTTGAAGTTTACGAAGCTCGGAGTGAAAGGATCATCACTTTCTACTGCATTGGGATTCAGCTTCGGCCTGGTTGTGATGTTCTTTTATGCAAAATCTCCAAAAAGAATGCTGTCTTTTACAAGGCTAAAACCATCTGCGGAAATACTGAAAAATATCTTTTCGACAGGTGCACCTCATTTATCTTACATTTGCTCGACCATGCTCACCGGATTCCTTTTGAACAGAATCATTCTATCACTTCTGCAAGAGAACGGAATTGTAATTTATACAATATGTAATAACATGAATTTTATTTTGAAAATGTTAATCGGAGGCATAATAGAATCTATTCCTTATATCATAAGCATACTGTATGGAGAAGGAGATTATTTCGGGATTCATGCGGTAGTCAAAAAAACGATTGGCTATGCGATTCCCGTCACTGCCTTATTAATTACTTTCATACTCTTGTTTCCCAACGCAATTACTCTGATGTTTGGAATCCATGAACCCGATATACAGAATATTGTTATGATGGTGTTACGTATTTATGCACTAGCTATTCCCTTTAAACTATGGAATTATTTTGGAATGCAATATTATGGAGCCGTGGAAAAATCACCGCTTGCGACCTTGACATCGACACTTGGGAATGGAATCGTTCTGATACCGGTTATGTTTTTCAGCATCATGATCGATAAAGTCAACCGGGGAAATGGTTATATAGGACTTGCTGTAGCCTTTGTTGTCTCGGAGATCATAACTGTTTTATCTTTCCTGATCTATAAAAAAACAAAGTATCCGGGCGAGCCGCTTCTTCTGATTCCGGACAAAAATGAGGAAATCTGTCTGGATTTCACAATTCACTCAAGGGTTATGGATGCAGTAGGTGTGGCAGAAGAAATACAGCATTTCTGTGAAGAACATGGTGTAAGTGCAGGCAGTGCTAACATGGTTGCGATAGCAGCGGAGGAGATGGCTGTGAATATAGCAAAATATGGCGGTACGATCTCAGAGTGGATCGATGTCTGCCTTCTGATCAAACATGCTTCAAAAGAACCGGATAGCACGCAGCGTTCGTCTATGATATTGCGACTTAGGGATAATGGTGTTGCTTTCGATCCCACCACATATGAGTATGATACCACCGGTATTGATTATGAGATTCACGGAATTAAGATGGTCCAAAGTGTAGCAAGTGAAATCACATACGTTCGTGCGATGGATTTGAACAATACAACTGTAACCATTGATATCTGATGATCGGAACCAATAATTTGCTTTATTTTATGGCTTTTGTCGTTTTGCAACCATCGGTTGACAGATTTCCAAGTGTACTTTATAGAGTGCAACCGCCTGTTTTGATAATATGTGCTTGTTCGAACACAGAAAACAAATATTGAAAGGATGTCCGCTATAGCGGACCGGGAGGTAAAGATGATTTTAGCTGACAAAATAA
>CAJOPP010000108.1 GCA_905236365.1 uncultured Lachnospiraceae bacterium | reverse complement strand
GGGACACACGATTTCATTGTTAAAATATTTTTTCGTATAGCATCCAAATCAATATCTGCTTCTATACGATAATACTTACTCATTTTCTCACCTCGTAGTTTCCATTCATTCATTTTTTTGCATAACCTCTCCGAGACTGGAAATGATATCAGACGCCAGCATGGCATACTTTCCTTTTTTCTCCGCTGCTTTGTCCCCTGCCAAACAGTGCACATATGTCCCGATTTTAGCCGCCTCCAAAAGAGGAAGTCCTCCTGCAATCATACCGGCTATAATACCGGCAAGCACATCCCCTGACCCACCAGTAGACATTCCATTGTTGCCGGCAAGATTAATATAAATCTGCTCTCCTCCATCTGTCACGATAGACTTGGCATCCTTCAACACTAATGTCACCTGCATTTTTTTTGCAAATCTTTTTGCCAAAAGAAAACGATTTTCCATAATTTGCGGAACTGTTTTCTTAATCAGACGGCTCATTTCCTTCATATGTGGAGTAATAACCATCGGAACCGCTGATGTGTTAAGCAGTTCAATATTATCAGACAAAATGCTTAAAGCATCTGCGTCTACTACCAATGGCACCTCTGCATTCATCAACAATTCGTATAACATTCGCTCTGACGTAGTATCCACACCAAGTCCCGGTCCCACCGCTATCACAGTCGCCCACTTCATTGCATCTTCGATGCAGGATAGTGCTCCCTCATAGTCTTCATAAGTCATCATTACTGCCTCTGGCAACTGGGACTGTAAAATTACCCGATTACTCTCATGTGTATATATCTTTACAAGACCAGCTCCAGTGGAATATGCAGCTTTACCACAAAGAAATGCAGCTCCTGACATATTTTTACTACCTGCAATCACTGCAACTTTTCCGTAAGTCCCTTTGTTGGAATTGTTATATCGTATTGGCAGTCTATTCAAATCTGAGTGATTATATGTATAAATCTGTGGCTTTACCTCTTTGAGTACCATTTGGGGAAAGCCGATATCCCGACAAACCACTTTTCCACAGTAATCAATACCATCCGAAAAAAACATGCCTAATTTTTGAAAGCCAAATGTAACGGTATAATCTGCCTGAAAAGCCACACCTAAAATATTCCCGGTTGTTGCATCTATCCCTGACGGTATATCAATGGCAATCTTAATTCCATGCATTTGATTCAAGGATTCTATCACTCGTTTATGAGTACCCTCGATTTCTTTGGAAAGCCCTACTCCAAAAATACCATCAATTATCACACTATATTCTTTTCTTGGAATCATATTTTTGATTCGGACTCCCATTTTATGTAAAATGTTTTTTTGAGTCCGAAATTGCAAAGTTGTTTTGGGAATATCATCAATATAACATACATCAACAATATAGCCCCGCTCGATTAAAATTCTTGCTGTGGCAAGACCATCCCCCCCATTGTTTCCACCTTCAACAACCACCAGCACACGTTTTCTCGTATTCAACCGATCCACCAAATCAACAATCTGCAGTGCTGCTCTCTCCATCAACACTTCTGCAGGGACCCCCATCTGATCGACTGAATAATTGTCAATCTCCTGCATCTCCTTCTTCGTAACAATATACTGCATATCTCTTCTCCTCCTTCCCGATTTACTTTACTTTTTCGCATGCATTCATGTTAAAGTAGCAGGAAAGTAATAACTCATATTTCTAAAATGCTATTATTTTCCTGCTACGCTTCATACTTTACAATTATTTAAAATATTCTACACCAGACTCAAAAATCAACTGATTCTGATCTCCATAGATATTGATTGCAACAGAATCATCTCTACGCTCTGAGTGTGCCATTTTACCAAGAACACGTCCATCCGGACTGGTAATGCCTTCAATGGCTGCATAAGAACCATTTACATTGTAATCCTCATTCATTGTAGGATTACCATCAACGTCAACATACTGTGTTGCCACCTGACCATTTGCAAACAGTTGATCAATCCACTCTTTACTTGCTACAAAGCGACCTTCACCATGAGAAATCGGCACCGTATAGGCTTCGCCCAAAACTGCTTTGGACAACCATGGACTCTTATTAGAAACTACCTTAGTATATACCATCTTAGACTGATGACGTCCAATACTATTCATGGTCAATGTTGGAGAATCTTCTTTCTGAGAAGTAATCCTGCCATATGGAACCAGTCCTAACTTGATTAATGCCTGGAATCCATTGCAAATACCCAGTACCAAGCCATCCCTCTCATCTAACAGTTTCATAATCTCTTCCTTCAACTTTGCATTGCGAAATGCAGTAGCAAAGAACTTTGCAGAACCCTCCGGCTCATCACCTGCCGAGAAGCCTCCAGGGAACATAATAATCTGAGACTGCCGGATTGTTTTTTCAAATGCCTCTACTGAATCTAAGATATTCTGTTCAGTTATATTCTTAAATACAATGGTCTGAACCTCAGCACCAGCCCGTTCAAATGCTTTTGTAGAATCATACTCACAGTTCGTTCCCGGAAAGACCGGAATAAATACCTTCGGCTTTGCTACCTTATTCTTACAAACATATATGTCAGAAGTATTGTAAACCTCAGAAGGTACAGCTTCCTGCTTCACATTTGAAGATGTCGGGAACACCTTCTCAAGCTTTCCTGTCCATGCTTTTACTGCTTCTTCCATTGTAATTTCTACATTTTTATAAACGAACTTTCCATCTGCCCTTGTGCTACCAATTCGCTCTGCAGTCACTTCTAATTTCTCTACATCGGATTCTTTTACTTCACAGATGATTGAACCGTATGCCTTTTCCAACATCTTGTCTTCAGCAGCATCAATCTTTGCACCAATTCCATTACCAAATCCCATCTTCGAAACTGCTTCTACAATACCGCCAAAACCAACTGCATAGGCAGATACAATCTTTCCTGCCTGCATATCTGTATACAAGGCTGTATAAGTCTGTTTCATATCTTCATAATCAGGAAGTCCATAGGCATCTCGCTTTACATCCACTATAACAATTACATTATCTGCACTCTTGAATTCCGGTGTAATCACATCCTTTGTATTCGCTACGTCAATCGCAAAGGAACAAAGAGTCGGCGGTACATCAATATCATTGAAAGAACCTGACATGGAATCCTTACCTCCGATGGAAGCCAGTCCAAATCCCATTTGTGCAGAATACGCCCCTAACAAAGCAGCCATCGGTTCACCCCAACGCTTGGAATCATTACCTAACCGTTTAAAATACTCCTGAAATGTGAAGTAAATCTTCTTCCAGTCACCACCTGATGCCACAATCTTTGCAACAGAATGTACCACAGAATAGATTGCTCCATGATAAGGGGACCAACTCAGTAAATATGGATCCATTCCGTAAGACATCATCGTTACTGTATCACATTTTCCTTTTGAAAGTGGTAACTTTGCAATCATCGTCTGGGTAGGCGTCAACTGATACTTACCACCATATGGCATAACTACCGTTCCAGCGCCAATGGAACTGTCGAACATCTCCACTAAGCCTTTTTGTGAACATACATTTAAATCACTCAGTGTTGAAAGCCAGCTCTTTTTCACATCTGAAAAATCAGCTTTCCGATTAAATGAATCCTTATTTTCGTCTGGCATTGTAATCGTTACATTGCTTTCCTGATGTGCACCATTGGTATCAATGAAACTTCTCGCAATGTTCACAATTTCTTTTCCTCTCCAATACATTACCAGTCTGGGATTCTCTGTTACTTCTGCAACGGCTACTGCCTCTAAGTTTTCTTCTTCACAGTAGGATAACATCTTCTCTACATCTTCTTTATCTACAACAACCGCCATTCTTTCCTGAGATTCAGAAATTGCAATCTCTGTTCCATTCAGTCCCGCATACTTCTTTGGTACCTTGTCCAGATCAATAGTAAGTCCATCTGCCAGTTCACCGATTGCAACACTGACACCTC
>CAJOPP010000107.1 GCA_905236365.1 uncultured Lachnospiraceae bacterium | reverse complement strand
GGGAAAGAAAAAATAGGTAATTTGAATGAAAAAAGATTTGCAAAATAAAAAACAGGTGGTATAATAGGAAAAATTCAGAAATAAATAATGCTTTTTTATTTCTGTGTTATTCCTTAAAAGGGTTCAATATATGAATTTGTTTAAGGTTCAATATCAAAAAACGCAAAAACTGTGAAAAACTTATCAATTTTATTTGCGTAGTTGGCTGTATTCATGTATAATAGATTATATTATTTAATAGAATCGGAGTGAGGACAAACATGAAAAAAGCATTGGACGTTAACAATATTAATCCATTTTTACAGTCTACAATGAGCGTTTTTGAAAGTGTTACCCAACTTAAACTTTCAGTGGGCAAACCTTCGTTGGCTGATTTTTCTTTTGGTCAACCTACATATACAATTACGGTTGGTATAGTCGGTCAGATGAAAGGACAGGCAGTATTGGCAATGGATATTGAGCATGCGAAAGAAATTGCCAGTAAAATGATGTTTGGTATGCCGGTGGCAGAATTGGATGAAATGGCTTGTTCTGCATTGAATGAGTTAAGTAACATGATTATGGGAAACACAGCTACATTATTTTCAACACAGGGGAAGTTAATTGATATTACTCCACCAATTTCTATGTCAGGAACAAATTTGAGAATGCAGGCGGATATTTCACCGATTTGTGTTCCGTTGTTGCTGGATGGTGTGGAGTATTTGAAGTTATACATCTGTGTATATGAAGAGTAACAAAAGAATATTAAGAAAGGTAGAGAGGACATGAGTAAAATTATTGGAAAAGGAATTACCTTTGATGATGTGTTGTTAGTTCCGGCATATTCAGAAGTGATTCCAAATGACGTTGACTTAAGAACACAGCTTACAAAGAAGATTCAGTTGCAGATTCCACTGATGAGTTCCGGTATGGATACCGTAACGGAGCATAGAATGGCAATTGCAATGGCCAGACAGGGAGGAATTGGTGTTATCCACAAGAATATGTCGATTGAGGAACAGGCAGAGGAAGTGGATATGGTTAAGCGTTCTGAGAATGGTGTCATTACCGATCCATTTTATCTTTCACCTGAGAACACATTGGATGATGCTGACAAATTGATGGCTAAGTTCCGTATTTCCGGTGTTCCGATTTGTGAGAATGGGAAATTAGTTGGAATTATTACAAATCGTGATCTGAAGTTTGAGACAGATTATACGAAACTGATTAAAGAGTCTATGACTTCAGATGGATTAATTACAGCACCGGAGGGAATTACTCTGGAAGAGGCTAAGCGGATTCTTGCCAAGGCACGCAAAGAGAAACTCCCGATCGTAGATAAGAATTTCAATCTAAAAGGCTTGATTACAATCAAAGATATTGAAAAGACAATCCGTTATCCGCATTCTGCAAAGGATTCGCAGGGAAGATTGCTCTGTGCAGCAGCAGTAGGTGTTACTCCGGATATTACAGACCGTGTAGATGAATTGGTTCGTTCAAAGGTTGATGCAGTTGTTATTGATACTGCACACGGACATTCTGCGAATGTATTGAAAACATTTAAGTTGATTAGAGAAAAGTACCCGGATTTGCAGGTCATTGCAGGTAATGTGGCAACCAGAAGCGGTACCGAAGCGATGATTAAGATGGGTGTTGATGCCGTTAAGATTGGTATCGGGCCGGGATCAATCTGTACAACTCGTGTAGTGGCAGGTATTGGTGTGCCACAGATTACGGCGATTATGGATGCATATGATGTGGCTAAGGAATATGGTATTCCGGTTATTGCAGATGGCGGTATCAAATATTCAGGAGACATCACCAAGGCATTGGCGGCCGGTGCAAATGTATGTATGATGGGCAGTCTGTTTGCCGGTACAGATGAAGCACCTGGAGAGTATGAGTTATATCAGGGACGGAAATACAAAGTATATCGTGGTATGGGTTCCATTGCAGCGATGGAGAACGGTAGTAAGGATCGTTATTTCCAGTCTAATGCAAAGAAGTTAGTACCGGAAGGCGTGGAAGGCCGGGTAGCTTATAAGGGAACTTTAGAGGATACAGTATTCCAGTTGTTGGGAGGACTTCGCTCTGGTATGGGATATTGTGGTGCTAAGAATATTGAAGATTTACATGAGACAGCACAGTTTGTTGAGATTTCAGCAGCTTCTTTGAAAGAGAGTCATCCACATGATATCCAGATTACAAAGGAAGCTCCGAATTATTCTGTAGAGTAATGCGGACTGGATCAACTTGATTTGTTACGCATGGAAAAGAATTATCAGGAAGGTTTCAAGGACAGTTGAGTGATTGACTGTCCTTTTCCATATGCAGATAATCTGAAATGAAAAAGGGAAGCTTGACAACAGAGAATCTTCACAGAACAAAGAGGTGAGGTAGCCTCTGTAATCAGGTGCTGAGTTTTGCATTTAAAATAGAAAGGGAAAAAGAAGATGAGAGAAGTAAGTAAGAGAACATCGTGGTTAGATAAAATGCTGGTCGTTTTTGTCCTTTTTGCAATTATTGCCACAATGCTTTTTGGATGTCAGAAAGATGGAAAACAGTCAGATGTGGAAACAGAGACACAAGTGGAGGATGCACAGAGAGAAGACATTGAAGATGATGAAGACGCTGAGCCAAGAGAGTTGGACAAGAGTCTTTATATGGATGCAAGCAAAGATGTAGAAGAACGGGTAGAAGCCCTTCTTTCCATGATGACATTAGAAGAAAAGGCGGCACAGATGGTTCAGGCAGAACAGGCGGCAGTTACACCGGATAAGCTTACAGAGTACGGACTTGGTTCTGTTTTGAGTGGTGGCGGTTCCGCACCATATACCGGCAATACAGCACAGGATTGGCAGGCATATATCAATAAGATTAAGCAGGCAACTGCCCAAAGTCGTTTAGGAATTCCAATCCTGTATGGTGTGGATGCGGTTCATGGACATAATAATGTGTATGGTGCAACAATCTATCCTCACAATATTGGATTAGGTGCTGCAAATGACCCTGAACTGGTAGAACAGATTGGAGCTGCTGTTGCAGAGGAAGTAAAGGCAACAGGAATAAAATGGACATTTGCTCCAACGCTTGCAAATCCTCAAAATGAGCTTTGGGGAAGAACTTATGAGGGATTTGGAGAAGATGTGGATATTGTTACAGAATTGGGAACTGCCTATATCAAAGGTTTTCAGGGAATTTTAGATAGTGATGACTATTTGGATGACCGCCATGTTCTGGCAACTGCAAAACATTATATTGGTGAAGGATATACATATAATGGTATGAATCAAGGTAATGTAAAAATGGAAGATGAAGAATTTGAAGCATTACTTCGTGATAAATTATTGAAACCATATAAAGCTGCTGTAGATGCAGGAGTTAGAACCGTTATGGTTTCTTATAACAGTGTCAATGGTCTTAAAATGCATGAGAATAAATATTTAATTACAGATGTATTAAAGGGTGAATTGGGATTTACGGGTTTAGTTGTTAGCGATTATAATGCAGTTCAGCAGGTATCCGGATCAACATACAGAGAACAGATAGTAAACGGTATTAACGCAGGTTTGGACATGTTAATGGAACCGAATTCATGGGAAGAATGTATTGATGAAATTGTTGCTGCAGTAGAAGAGGGGAGTATCAAAAGATCCCGGATCAACGATGCAGTAAGAAGAATCTTGCGGGTAAAATTTGAGGCCGGTTTATTTGATGAGGAAATTGGTAGTGATGCGGAAAATGAGTTAATGGGCAGGTTCGGTAGTGAGGAACATCGTGCGATTGCCAGAAAGGCGGTTTCTGAGTCTCTTGTGTTATTGAAAAATGATACCATTGGAGATCAGACTGCGATGGAACTTTTTGCAAATAGTAAGAATATTTTAGTAGCGGGTCCAAAAGCAGATGATATCGGCGTTCAGTGTGGAGGATGGACCATCAGCTGGCAGGGCTCTACCGGTAATATCACAGAGGGAACAACAATATTGGAAGGATTACAACAGTCTGCCGGAGAAGGCGTGAATATTGAGTACAGCAAAGAAGGTGAAGTAAATTCCAACCATGATGCAGTATTATTCGTTATCGGAGAGACACCGTATGCAGAGAGCAGTGGAGATCGAAGTGTAAGTAATCTGACGATTATGGGAAGTGATAAAAAGATACTGGAGCATATTAAAGAAACAGCTGCAGCAGCTGGAAAAGAAGATATTCCAATCATTGCAGTAATGGTAACCGGAAGAATGCTCACTATAGCAGATCAGCTGGAAGACTTTGATGCATTGGTAATGGCATGGCTTCCGGGCACAGAAGGTGAAGGCGTTGCAGATATATTGCTTGGTGATCAGGAGTTTACAGGGACATTGCCTTATACATGGACATGGTATGCATCGGATATCGCAGACAAATTTAATGATGGCAATGATGATAAGATTCTGTTTAAGCGTGGCAGCGGTCTGAAAAAAGATGGAAGCAGTATATCTGCAGAAGGTACTGCAGCAATCGGACAAAGAGCACAGCAGAGTGAAGAGGAAAAAGAAGCGATGGAACGAAATGGAATCGATTTGGAATCAGTCAATTATGTATTAGAGGCAGAGAATTATAATAGCGATTCTTATGAGGTTACAACAGGTAATTCCAACAACATCAGTTATGTTGATAACTGGGGAACAGAGTGGGCGAATGCAAAATGGGATGTATGGGTTCCGAAGGAAGGAAATTATCGGTTACACTTTAAAATTGCAGCGGCCAAGGACAGTGACACGGTTGCGATTTACTATGCAACGCCGACCATTGAAGATGACGGTAATGCAAATCGTACGATTGTACCGATGACTGCTACCGGTAACCTGGATGATTATCAGGATTTTACGATTGACGTTACCTTGGAAAATGGCAATTATCAGTTTAAGTTTATGACGGATACCACCGGAGGAGCTGATTTCCGATTAGACAATATTGAGTTTGAATATTTGGATTAAGGCAAACCTGATAGAAGTATATGGATAATTGTAAGATAATAAAGTCTGATTTTGGTGTTAAATGCACACGATTTACACCTGACCAAATATAAAAATCAGTAACTGTTCAGCCCTGATAAATAGATACAAAAATTGTAAATAAGAAAATACTACTTTAATAATATGCTAGGAAAGAAGGTTCAAAGGATGAAAACAAAAATTTTTATCGATGGTAGTGAAGGAACAACGGGATTGAGAATCAATGAACGTTTTAGTGGACGTGATGATATTGAAATTTTATCTATCAATAGTGAGCTGAGAAAAGATCTGGCAGAGAGAAAACGTCTGATCAATGAATCTGATATTACATTTCTTTGTCTTCCGGATGCAGCAGCAAGAGAGGCAGTTGGTCTTGTGGAGAATGACAATGTAACGATTATTGACGCTTCCACTGCACATCGCACTGAGAATGGATGGGCATATGGACTTCCGGAACTTTCGGCAGCACATAGAGAAGCAATCAAAAAAGGGAAAAGAATTGCGGTGCCAGGATGTTTTGCAACGGGATTTATCTCTCTGGTGTATCCGTTGGTTGCGGGTGACATTCTTCCGAAAGACTATCCGGTGAGCTGTTTTGCACTTTCCGGATATAGCGGAGCAGGGAAGAAAGTCATCGCAGACTATGAGAGTGCAGACAGACCGGCCACCTATTCTTCAGGACGGGAATATGCACTGACACAACAACATAAGCATTTAAAAGAGATGCAGAAGATTACAGGACTTGCAAGAACTCCGTTATTTTCACCGATTATTGATGACTATTACAGTGGAATGGTAGTTTCCGTCCCGCTTTATACAGATCTGCTGAAGAAAAAAGAAACACAGGAATCTTTACTGTCTTATTACAGGGAATATTATCATGGAGAAAAATTTATCGAGGTAAGCAAAGCGGATGATGAGATTGCGGCAAGTGGATTTATTGCAGGCAATGGACTGTCCGGATGGGATGGACTTAAGATTTATGTAACAGGAAATGAAGAAAGAGTAGTATTGTCCGCACAGTTTGATAATCTTGGAAAAGGTGCTTCCGGTGCAGCAATACAATGTCTGAATATTCTGTTAGGATGTGAAGAAGATAAGGGGCTAGTGTTATAGAATATAAGTAACTGTTCAGTCCCGACATCATGTCATTTACTTAAGCCGGACGTTGCCGGATATGTTATATGTTTTCCATTTCGGG
>CAJOPP010000106.1 GCA_905236365.1 uncultured Lachnospiraceae bacterium | reverse complement strand
CAATAATTGGGCTATCGGTAACGGCAACAAATTGTTGGTTCGTATACCGGAGGATCAGAAATTCTTTCGGGACACTACAATGGGGAATGTAGTGGTACTTGGAAGAAAAACATTGGCGGAATTTCCAAATGGATTGCCGTTAAAAGGGAGAAAGAATATCATCCTTTCCACTGATGAGAATTTTAAAGTGAAAGATGCGGTCGTTGTACATTCCAAGGAAGAGCTGTTTGATGAACTAAAGCAATATAATAGTGATGAGATTTTTATTATCGGTGGAGAGAGTATCTACAATCTATTGTATGAATACTGTAATGTTGCTCATGTAACAAAGATTGATTATAGTTATCAGGCCGATAAATATTTTCCGAATTTAGATGAAGATGATAATTGGAGCATTACGGGAGATAGTGATGAACATACATATTTTGATTTAGAGTATTATTTTTATCGTTATGAAAATCAGAATCCGAAGGGGATAGGCGAATAAGTGAGAGCATATAAAATGTATCAGAAATGAGTTACATTTTATATGCTTTCTGTTTTTGGATGATTTGCGTAAGTATCGTTTTCTTATAAAATGAAATATCCCTAAATGAAAATTGTAATATAATTTTTGTTTTTATTGGTGGATTTGTATAAAAATGGTTTTGAAAAAATACAAATTGAATAAAAAGCTTGTGAAAGTAAAGAAGTATGCTATAATATATAATAGATTTTTGGGGACCGGGAGGGCTAGAATATGGAGGATATTAAATTAACAACTGGGAGTTGCTTTGAGGGATATGACATTGTGGAATATCTTGGTTTTGTGAACGGCGAGAGTGCATTAAGTTCCAATATTTTTAAAGACCTGTCACAGAATTTTACAGAGTGGTCAACACAGGAAAGTTCTGAGGTTACGGATATGTTACAAAGTGCCAGCAGCAATGCAGTTGATAAACTGTTGCAGGCAGCAAAAAATAAAGGGGCAAATGCAATCATCGGTATGAAGCTGAATCACACCGGTCTATCGAATGGTACGATTGGAACAGTAGCTTCCGGAACGGCAGTTGTGATCCAACAGAAAGATGTGATTCACAGGAATATTACTGCAACTGCGAATGTTAGTAATTATTATAATATCGTGATGCCAAGACCAACACAGATTATTATGTTTGGAAAAGACAATGTAGTAAATATTGCACCTGTGTTTTATAATTACGCAAGAGAAACCGTAAAGACAATACGTTGTGATATTGCTTTTACCAATTACTATGATGAGAAGTTGTTATTGCAGGGAATGGATTTTGTATTTGGTAAGAATAATGAACTAAGGCTCGAGGCAGAATTTGTGGAATGCAAACTTCCGATGAAAGACATTCCGATGATAAAGGATGTAAAAATGTATATCAGAAAGTTTGTAACAGATAAGGGAGTGTTTGCTCCGGATACGGATCCGGTTGATATTGTTTTATCGAAGAAGGGGCTTGAAAACTTAAGAGCGAGATGCGGTGAAGATCTTGTGGAACGATACAAATCGGATGGGGTTACATGGCTTTGTGCATGTGGTCAGATTAATGCAGCAAATGATTCTTCATGTCCAATCTGTGGCAGAAGAGAAGAGAATCTTAAGCTTGAAGTCGGATTTGATTATGAAGAAATGTGTAATCAAATGAAGGGCTTGCCGAATGTTTCTGCGATGAAAGATGTTTTGATAAAATATATTAAAGACGGATCGATTGATAATAAGTATCGAATGGAATTACTTGAGGTTATGGAATCCGGACTGCAATATGAAAAGACCAGAGGGGATATGACAGAGACAGTTCTTGAGAAAGTTATGATGGTGTTTGAGAATGATGGTGTCTGAAGAGGCGTTGCAAAGCAATTTACCGATTGAGTAAGTGTATGAAGTATGTATGACGATGCATATTGTGTAGTGATGGTGTACATGCTGATTATTGTATGCGAGAGAAGATAGATTATGATAGATACAGTTATATTTGATTTAGATGGTACATTACTGGATACTTTGGAAGATTTGGCAGATAGCACCAATTATGCGTTATCCTGTTTTGATTTACCACCAAGAAGTATAGAAGAAATCAGGCAATTTGTTGGTAATGGAGTGGATCTTTTGATAAAACGTGCTGTGGACGGTGCGTTATCAGCTGATATGGAAGAAAAATGTCTTACTACGTTTAAACAATATTATAGTGAACATATGTATAATAAGACGAAACCCTATCATGGTATAATGGATGTAGTAAGAACGCTGACAGAAAGAAATTATCATATTGGGATTGTGTCGAACAAATTTGATTCAGCTGTTAAGGAATTGAATCGAATTTATTTTGAGGAAATGTTTCCAGTGGCAATCGGAGCTTCTGAAAAAGTGAAGAAGAAACCTGCACCGGATTCTGTGCTTGAGGCATTAAGACAATTGGATACAAAGAAAGAACATGCACTGTATATCGGGGATTCTGAAGTGGATGTTATGACGGCAGAGAATTCTGGTCTTTCTTTTGTTGGTGTGACATGGGGATTCCGGGATAAAGAATTGTTACGCACTGTGGGAGCAGAATGTATTATCCATAGGCCGGAACAATTGTTAGATATTTTGAAATAGGAGAGCTATAGTATGCTGAACCATATTATTGCATTACTGAACCAAAAAGGTTACCAACGATTGAATGAAAAGGAAAATGGAATTTATGTTCGTGAGGATACAGATGTTGTTTATCTTGTTACAATCAGTTTTCTCCAAAAACAAATGACTGCGGATTTATATGAGAAGGTTAAAGTACGGGCAGAGTTTATGGCAGTTACAAAGTATAAGAAACCTGCTAAGACACTTCATCTCATTTTGACTGGGGATGATGTGTTTGATGGATACGCACGTAGTCTTGTGGAACAGGTTCCGAATGTGTGGATGATTTCATTGGAAGAACGAAAAATCTATATTTTTGAAAATCAACCTGAGCAGTTTGATGGACTTTTTCATTATTTGGAACAAGGTATGACGGACGTTCCTGAAGAAAAGAGAAAATCAATTCCTTTTACGGTTACACCGGTCAATATAGGCATTGTTGCTTTGAATATTATATATTTTATTGTGATTATTATTGTAAACAAAGGATATTTTGCAGTTTATGATACGGATATCATGTTGAAAATGGGAGCTTTAAGTTATGATACTTTTATGCAGGGGGCGTGGTATCAGCTTGTTACTTCTCTTTTTATACATTTTGGAATTTCACATCTGTTAAATAATATGATTTTATTGACCTATGCGGGATGTGAATTGGAAAGTAGAATAGGCAGTCTTTCGTATGGTATTTTATATTTGGTTACAGGAATTTGTGGTAATATTGCATCGTTGTGGTATTATAATAATATTGGGGAAGTATCTGTGAGTGCGGGTGCTTCCGGTGCCATTTTTGGTGTGATTGGTGCACTGTTGGTTGTGCTACTTGTGAATCGTTCGGCGACACAGACTTTGACACCGAAAAGACTGTTTGCTTTGGCGATGATTACAATTTATTACGGTATGACGACCTTGGGAGTTGATAATGCTGCCCATATTGGTGGATTAATTAGCGGAATAATTGGAGGATTTTTGTTGTCAAAGATTTTACAATATGGTAAACTAGAATAAGTGATATTTATGAGGTGAAGTTTGTGAGTACGGGAATTAGTATATCCAGCATCAATCGCATAAAAGAATTAGCCGAAGAAAAGAGATATGCTGAGGCATTAGAAATTCTGGATACACAGAATTTGGACAAATCTATTAATCCGCAGTTTTTAAGAATTAGTGGAGAGATTTTCAGGGAAAATAAGCGTTACTATGATAGTAGAAGAATTCTGTTGAAGTCGCATCAGATGTCTCCACAAGGAATTCGGATTTTGTTTGAATTGATTCAGTTGCATTTGGAATTGGGGCATTTTTCCATTGCTGAAAAATATTATGAACAATATATGTTCTATTCTCCGGCAGAAGATCCCCAAAAAGATTATGTCGAATATATCATGAAAAAGGCAACAGGAACAGATGTGAAGGAATTGGCTTCTATTTTGGTACCGATTTTGGAACGGATGCCGGAGGATAAGTGGAATTTTGAGGCAATTTTATTATTTGATAAATTGGGACGTAAAGATAAAGCCTTGGAAGAAAGCCAGTATATATTAGAGAATTTTAAGGACTCTGTTTATGTCCAGTCGGTTATTGCATATATTGATGATACATTAGATGTGGATCAATATTTTTATGTATATCCCAAAGAAGAACAGATAGATGATGAGGAAATCTTTGGAGAATTAATTGCAAAAGAAGAAGAAATTTTACAGGCTGATTATTTAAGAATGTATCCACCGGAAGCAAGGATTATGGTGGAAGTGGAAGATAAAGATTTCGTTGATTCTAAGCAGGTAAAAGAAAAAAAATCAAAAAAGAAAAAGAAAAATGGAAAAACGGACGGTTCGACATCAGATTCTGTATCTGGGACTGATTCTGAAGAGAGCTTAATGCCAACAGAGGAAGTTGCGGAGAGAATAACTGATGATAAAGAAGAACCGGATGAGAATACCGTTAAGAAGACGAGAGAAGCTGCTCTTGAGAAGATATTAGAGAAGAAGGTTGATAGAGAAAAGATACGGGAATCTGCGAAACAGATTGCCAAAGCAGTTAAAGAAATCGATACAGAAAAAACCAAGAATCAGGTTAAATCTGTGGCGGAATCAGTAAAGGATAATGTCAAAAAAGCCACGAGTGTTTTTGGAGAGGCAGTTGGGGTTTCGACTTCACAGGAGAGTGTTGCACAGGATGAACAAGTGCATGATGCGGATTATTCTGAAGAACAAATTATGGATGGAATCATTGAAGAGGTATTAGAACCACCGAAGAAAATTATAGGTCAGGTGGTGACAAATGAAGAATTGGATTCTTTGATTCCAGAGTCATTAGAGGCAATGTCAGAAGAGGAGATTGCTATCGCTGAATTGAAAAAGAAGAAACTATCTGAAGAAGAGTTATTAAATGATGAGGTATCTTCTGATGCAGATCAAGCGGTAGAAAAAGATTCAGAAGTGAGTCTTGATTCAGTTGAACAAATGAAGAAAGTATCAGTAGAAAAGACACTGGATTCTCAAGCAGATATTTTAAATGAGAAGCAGGAGAAAGAAGCAATTTCAGCTGATGCGGCAACAAAAGCCTCTTATAATGAATTGAAAGCAAGGTATATTGCTAATCAAAAGAAGGAAGATGAACAACCAAAAGAATCATTGGGATTTATTAAGGTTGTGCAATCTGATGTAGATAAAGCAATGAAGGAAGAGACACCAGATATTGCTGATCTCTTACATCAAATGATAAATAATAAAGAGTACTATTCAGGAGAAGATTCTGCTCAATTCGAGTCAGATGGCAGTTATCAAAATCACGGTTTTGAGGTTGAAGATTGTGATTTTGAAGCATACAAAGATGATGAAGTGACTGAGGTAACACGAAATTCAATTACATCCGATACAGAAAAAGAGATGGAGGATCGTTTTTCTGTTGAAGTAATATATGCACAGGAGACTATTGTCAATTTTAATGAGATTATCCCGGAGGATATAACGGGAGACTCACAGGCAGAACAGGATATCGTAGAATATAAAGAGGTATCTCAGGACAAATTAATTGTAGAATCGGCAAAAAATACTGTAGTTATGCCAATCGCAGAATCATTTGAAGAAGATGTAAAGATATCAGATGGAGTTGTAGAAGAATTTGCTTTGGAAGCAGAGAATAAAGCTATAGTCGAAGCCGCACAGGAATCTGATGCAGAGGCAGAGAAAGAAGCTAAAGTAGAAGCGGTACAGGAATCTGATGCAGAGGCAGAGAAAGAAGCTAAAGT
>CAJOPP010000105.1 GCA_905236365.1 uncultured Lachnospiraceae bacterium | reverse complement strand
ATCTGAATTGCCTTAGCCGGATCTTTACAAGTCTTTGATACATAGGTGATCATCCAGCCGCTAAGTCCTGCCTGGTTCAATTTCGGTTCATTACCAACCGTGCTCTGAGGACCATCGATTGCAATGTAATGATTACCCGTATCATTGGTAAACTGTGTCAAAAATCCTGACTGCTGAGCTGCTCCTCCCATCATTGCACATGCATATTTACCGATGCTGAGCTTCTCCTGCCATGCAGTATTATCATCCGTAAAGCTGTCATCATTGATACATCCGTTCCTGTAAGCCTGATTTAACGTCTTAATCCATGACAGATAGTCTTCATCCAGGTTTCTGTCATAGAAGCTGTTGTCGTCATTAGCAATCGGAACACCCAGATAATCCTGTAAAATATCTCCCAGAGAACCGGTTCCATCCTGCTCAAAATTATTAAAGCCAAATGGTATCAGATCAGGAAATTGTTCTTTTATCTTGTTCAATCCGTCTAAAAACTGCTCCTGTGTCTTCATCTCAGGTTTTCCTATTGCCTCATACACATCATCACGAATCACAAAAGCTGTTCCCGGAAGAATATCTCCGCTTTCATAATCCTCCACCGTATTGGAATAATCCGCATAACCATAAGTTTTTCCATCCGCTAAACGGAACCAGTTCAATGTATCATCTGCGGCTACCTTGTAAAAATACGGATCATAGTTATCTGCAAGATCCTGTAAAGCATATGCCCATGTGTCTGCTTTTTGCGCAATACTTGAAGATGCGTCAAATACGGTAATGATATCCGGCATATCTCCGCCTGCAAAAAATGTATTGAGCTTTGTATCATCTCCTGAAGTGAATGTAACATCCAGTTTCAGATCCTCCTTGATCTTCTTAGTTACCACATCATTGCCCCAGTCCGTATTCCACCAGTCTGCATTCACATACCAGCTAAGTTCGGTATTCTCTTTTGTGTCCAACTTCCATGCCGGTGTTTCCGGATCTAAAGTGTATCTGCCATCTTCCACAACACCGTCTTTTCCTGTTGTCTCTACTGTAAGACTATTTTTCGGGGAAGGTTCCGAACCTCCGCATCCGGAAAGACACCCCAATGTAAGTGTTGCTGCAAATAATAATCCCATGCTCTTTTTTAATTTCATCATTTTGCTTCCTCCTGTTTATTTATTCTTTTACTGCACCAAGCGTCATACCTGATACAAAATGTTTCTGCAGCAGTGGATAAATGATCAGAATCGGTACTGTTGTCACTACGATGGTAGAAAGCTGGATACCCTTTGATGTTGTCTCCAGTGCAATGTTGCCGATCGTATTCATACTTGCCGCCTGCTGCTGAACAATGATATCATATAGTTTCATCTGAACCGGATACAGATTTTGATCCGTTATGTATAGTTTAGCTGTCATAAAATCATTCCATTGAAATACACCGTTAAACAATGCAATTGTAGCCAGTGCCGGCTTGGAAAGAGGCATTACAATCCTCATAAAGACCGTCCATACTCCTGCTCCGTCAATCTGTGCCGACTCTTCCAAAGAAGGTGGAACCTGTCGGAAGAAATTCATAAGAATAACGACATCATAGTAACTGAACAACTGTGGAATGATATATACCAGAAAATTATTTAAAAGTCCCAGTTTTTTTATCAGAAGATAAGTCGGTATCATACCTCCCGAGAAAAACAGGGTAATAACACCCATCACAGTGTAAAATTTGCGAAATTTCAAATATCTCTTACTTAGACCATATGCCACCATAGAGCAGAATAATAAATGTGTCACAACACCTATCACTGTCTTCGCAACGGATATCAAATATGCTCTCCAGATACTGGAATCATTTAAGACTGCTCTGTAGTTGTCCAATGTCAGTTCTTTCGGAAAAAAGATAAAATCGCCTTCCGCCAGACATTTACTGCTCGCAAAGGATGATGCGAGAATATTGAGAACCGGTGCCAGAATTATAATGGATACAATTGTTACCAACGTAACATTTATGATATTAAATACTTTTGTTGAATTCATTTTCCCATTTCTCATACGTCAACTCCCCTCCTTTACAAAACAGATTCTTCATTTAATTTTTTGGTCACCGAATTCGCCAATAACAGTAATACGACAGATACAATTGAAACTCCCAGACCTACCGCTGTCGCATAAGAAAAATCTCCCTGTGTAAGTCCCATACGATAAACATAAGAATCAATCACCTCTGCTTTGCTCTGATTCTGTGAATTCATTAAAACCAGAGTCTGATCCAGGTTCGATTTCAGCAAATTACTAATTGTAAGTATAAAATTAAGACTGATTATCGTTTTTAACATTGGCAGTGTAATGCTGATGATCTGTCGCATTTTACCTGCTCCGTCAATCTCCGCCGCTTCATAATAGGTCGGATCGATTCCTGCCATAGTTGCAAGATACAGAATTGTTCCCCATCCTGCCTCTTTCCATGTATCGGATAACACGGCGATCCACCAATACTTTCCCGAATCAAGCAGAAAATTCTTCGGCTCATCCAATATTCCGATATGTAACAGGATATTGTTCAACATTCCATTGGTCGATAACCAGTTGACCACCATACCTCCCAATATAATCCATGAAAGAAAATGCGGCAGATACGAAATCGTCTGGGTAACTCTCTTAAACGGACCGTCCTTCAATTCATAAATCATGATTGATAATATAATAGGAACCGTAAAGCCGATCAGCAGTTTCAACAAACTGATTCCCAGTGTATTCGTAACGGACTGCCAGAAGTATTTATCTGTGGCAATAATTTTGAAGTTCTCCAATCCAACCCATCTGGCAGAATCCAAAGTGTCTATCACTGTATAATTCTTAAATGCAATCGTGAGACCGTAAATCGGATAATAACAAAAGATCAGCATAAAAATAACTCCCGGTATTATCATCAACTGTAACGGTAATTGTCGTTTAAACTCTTTCATCTTACACCTCACATCCTCAAAATTACTTCTTCGCATATAACCTCAAACGGGATTGCCGGAAGGCAGGCATCATTATACAAATTCACCTTATACCATGCCTCTTTTGCGAATCTTATATCAATTGCAGATTCCTTAAACTCTTCTTCTATTTCGATCCGTATGACTTCACCGGAAATTTCCCATGTATATGCTATTTCACGACCATCTGCCAGTATGTGCAAAGCATCAATCTTCTCTCCGGTTACAGTCAGTCCCGCTCCGGCATTTTCAAAGGTCAGGTATATCTCTCTACCCGTCCTTCCTGCATTCCTTAATCTTGGTGGATCTGCCTCTACATCCTTGTCATACAGATATTTCAAAGCCAATAATGCCAACCGTATTCCAACGATTTTTTTGTTCTTTGGATGTATGTCAAATTCCTCTCCCGCATCTGAAATGGAACACAGATACGCATGTTCGTCGGCATCGGCTGCCTCCTGCTGCTTTTGCCGGATAATGGAATAGTTCCGGTTTTCAACTCCAAGCCAGCTGCGAAATCCCGGCAACTGTACGATAAAAAAAGGAAGCTTCTCATCCAGAAATGCTCTTCGCCAGTCTCCCATAATCGTACCCAAAGCCTCTTTGTAACGAAATGCCGCACCAGCCTCTTCGTCATCGCTCTCTCCCTGATACCAGAGCACGCCCCGTACGGAAAACGGTGCAATCCGAAGAACCATATTCTGAAATAAGCATCCGGGTGCAGCCTGCGGCTGTGCTTCTTCCTGTTCTTCCGAAACTTTTTCTTCTGCCTCTATTCCATAAAAAGCATCAATCTCTTCCTGACTCGGTGTTCCCGGAAGAATAAACTCCGTAAAAGCATCCCAACTGCTCTTACCGCTGTCGTTAGCGGGATTCTTTCCCGCCTTCTTACAAAATGCTTCGTAACTCTGCTCTCCAAGTGCTTTTTGAAAGGCTTCCACCTGTTCCGGTTCCACAATTTCCGCATGCTCTTTTGTCATCCATGCACTTGAACGGGTACCGCCCCAGTTACAACCAATGATACCGATAGGAACAGAAAGCTCATTTTCCAGTTCCCTTGCAAAGTAGTACCCCACTGCCGAGAAAAATTCCAGATCTTCCTCTGTTGCTTTCCGCCATATTCCCATACGACTATAGTCAAAATCATCCTCTTGCCCGACATATGCAACCTTTGGAACATCATAAAATCGTATCAGGGAATTATCACATTCCTTCAATGCTTCTTTGAAGTGCGGTTCATACCGCATCCAAAATTCCATATTGGACTGACCGGCTGCAATATAGATATCTCCGACTGCAACATCTTCAAATACCAGAACCTCATCCGCTCCCTGAATAGTAAGTGTCTCCTGCCCGGAAACCTGCAGTGCATCAAGCTCGATATTCCAATTGCCCTGATCGTCCGTTATTGTTTTTTTATGCTTTCCCTGAATAGTGACGCAAATCTGCTCGCCTCTTTCTGCTGTTCCCCGGATTCGTATGGGCTTCTCCCGTTGCAGCATCATTCCGGAAGTAAAAATATCTGCTGCCCTTAACATCGTTCCCTCCTTTTTCTGAACATATTGTCCTGTTTTATTCAAGTACGCCGCCTTCACTTCGTTAAGAATCGGGGGCATCTATCATTAAGATGTCTACATTTTACCTTTATCCACTTCTGCGAACAAGCGGTTATATTGTCACTAAATAGGTAAATATTGCTTTTTTATGTCAATTATTATATAATAATATTGCATTTTATAGTTCAATATCGACATTTAAAAAGAGGAGGGTACAAGCGAAATGGCGAAACAGGAACGCAATCAGGCCTATCATGAAACAGACCGTATTACCGATGGGTTGGATATCTTTTTCTGGGTCTTCAATGACCCCAGCGGCTATGTCGCCACACATTGGCACACCGCCATTGAAATCAACTATGTATTGGAAGGTGAAGTGGATGTAATCCTTGCAAATGAGACCATCCGGCTTGGCCCCGGAGATATCAATCTGATAGACTCCACAGTGCTTCATTCGATCCGCTCCGTTCACGGCAATAAAGCTATTTTAATCCAGCTCCCCTACCCTTTACTGGAGCGCTATATTCCGGATTTCGACCAGCTTCTGTTCTCCTTCGACTACCGGGCGGAAGATACGGAAAGCCGGCAAAAACGTGCCGCTCTCATCCGTATCATAAGACAGATGCAGCAGCTTTTCGAGGAGCAGCCTCATGGCGGAACCCTGAAATTCAACAGCCTGATCTTCGACCTTATGTATCACCTTTATCATGATTTT
>CAJOPP010000104.1 GCA_905236365.1 uncultured Lachnospiraceae bacterium | reverse complement strand
CAAAACAAGGTTAGCGATGCAGACTTCTTTGCAACCCATCCATTTCATGTGCGCATGGAGCAAATATCCCGGCGCGTTTTTGCTCCTGCAACGGGAGGAGCACAGTATGAAACCAAATGGTTTTATGAGCGTGCACGCGGGCAGTATCTACAGGCCCAAATGCGCATGACTAAATCGCAGAAGGATAAGTTTGCAACACAGAATCCAAAAAAACAGGTAATTACAAAAACCGATCTCGCTAAATTTAGAAATTCTTGGGATGAAATACCGCATGTTGTAAGTAAAGGTGCTCAGACCAACTTTATGAGTTTTGCAGAGTCGATTGATGAAGCATGGACAAAGTCAGATACCGTATTCAATGATAAATATTTTAAAGATTCTGTTGCACTGGCAATTTTGTTCAAACATACAGAGTGGATTGTCTCTCACCAGCCTTGGTTTGAAAGTGGTTATAGAGCAAATATTGTAACATATTCGATCGCTCTGTTTCACCGTCTAATCAAAAAGCAATTTGCTGATACGGATTTGGATCTTGGCTTAATTTGGAACAGGCAACAAGTACCTGATGTAATCACAAATGAACTCGTTCATATCACGAAGTTCGTCTTTGATACAATAACTGATCCCAATCGTGCAACAATTAACGTTACACAGTGGTGCAAACGAGAAGCGTGCTGGGATGCCGTTAAAAAGTGCTCCATTACTCTATCTCCCGAAATTGAAAATGTACTTGTGACAAAAGCAGATACAAAAGTTGCAGAGCGCGAAGCCAAAAAGGATCAAAAACTGGTATCGGATGTAGAAGCTCAAGCAAAGGTCCTTGAGTTAGGAGCAGAATACTGGAAATCCCTAAATGCCTTTGTACTGTCAAAGAAGATTCCTATGTCTCCTGATCAAGCAAAAGCAATGAAATATGCCCTTAGAATACCCGTGCAATTTCCTAGTGCATATCAGAGTATTCAACTGTTGGCTCTGCTTGAAGAGGCAAAAGCTAATGGTTATAGAGGATAGATAATAATATGGATAAATACAAAGTCATAGATCTATTTGCTGGAGCCGGTGGTTTAAGTCTTGGCTTTATGCAAACACAAAAATACAACATCAAAGTTGCATTTGAAAATAGCCCGTGCATGCAACAGACATATAGACTTAATCACCCTGGAGTTGATGTTCAAGGTGATGTTTGTTCTGCTGATTTTTTTGAAATCAAGAAGAAATATAATGGCATAGATATTGTTATTGGAGGGCCCCCCTGTCAGGGCTTTTCAAACGCAAATCGCCAAAAAAATCACGCGATTAATCAAAACAATATGCTAGTTAAACAATACCTCCGGGCAATATTGGAACTGCAACCAAAGGCGTTTGTCATGGAGAATGTTAGTATGCTTCGCTCCGAAGTCCACCGTTTCTATATGGAAAAGAACGATGTAGAACAAATAGAACGATGCCATATTCCTGCTAAAACGACATATCTGCAGTTACTGGACGAAAAGTACATGTTCGAAGGTGCCTTGGATATTGTAAAAGATATTAACATGATTGAAACATATCTCTGGCCTAAAGAAGATTATTCAGAACTAAATGTTATTTATAAGGTTTCAAGGAACCCTGCGAAAATGGAAGCCGCGCTGAAAAAACATAAACAGAAGTTATTGCGTTTAGCGAAAAAGCATTTTGCCGACAACAGAGCAAACATAATATCAATCGAAGCCAAGAAATCGTTTTCTGCCCTGCTTGATTATTATTCAGAAAAGATAACTATTGATGAGATCAAGGATAAAATAGAACCGACTATTATGACCCAGCGAATGCTGAGTTCCGCAAAAGAGATATTTGATAATAATATCTTAGTGGATTCATATCTGGAACAAGATGGAATTGTCGCAGTGATTCGATCTTTTGCTGTTTTGGATTACTTGAAAGGAATATTATCTGCACCTGAAAACGATTATGTTATAGAAAGCGGAGTATTATGTGCTGCTGAATATGGCGCCCCACAAAAAAGAATGAGATTTATTATTACTGGAATCAAACGCAGCATTTCTGAAAAAATCGCTTTGCCAAACGGTCGTTTTGATAAGGACGAATATAGAACCGTACGAGACGCCATAGGCGATTTGGAAGACGTGGACCCTGTGTATGATCTTGCAGATGATGTTCAGGGAATCAAGTTGCAAAAAAAAGAGAAACTCGGTGAGCTCGCCACATTACTCCGTGACAGTGACTGTCTAAGAAATCATATAATTACTAGAACTACAGAAACAGCAATGGCGCGCTTCAAAGCAATTCAGCAAGGTAAGAACTTTCATTCCCTTGATGAATCTCTCATTACAAATACTTACACAGATCCTGCGAGGACACAAAATACTATTTACCTTCGCTTGAATTATGATGAACCCTGCGGCACAGTTGTAAATGTGCGAAAATCAATGTGGATTCATCCGACCAAGGATCGTGCAATAAGCGTTAGAGAAGCCGCAAGATTACAGACGTTTCCTGATAGCTTTGTTTTCTGTGGAACAAAAGATAAACAATATCAGCAGGTTGGTAATGCAGTTCCACCCATAATGGCGAAAGCAATTGCAAAGAAGCTTGCACAAACACTTACGAGAACCCTTCAGAAATCCGAATCGGATAATGGCTGACAATAAGACTACATCTGCGAGAAGTATAAATATGTCTCGCATACGGAGTACAAATACCAATCCGGAAGAACTGGTACGCAAATACCTCTTTTCGAGAGGATTTCGATATCGTAAGAATGTGAGGGAGCTTCCTGGATGTCCAGATATCGTCTTAACAAAATATAAAACAGTAATTTTTGTTAATGGCTGTTTTTGGCACAAACATGATTGCCCTAGATTCGTTTGGCCTACAACAAATAGAGAATATTGGATTCCTAAAATAGAAGGCAATGTTTCTAGAGATCATTACAATCAGGAATTGTTAAAAGAACGCGGTTGGAGTGTTCTGGTTGTATGGGAATGTCAGCTTAAGAAAAAGACATTTGAGACAACAATGAACCAGTTAATAGCAGAAATAATTAAAGGAAAGAATGGCAATGAATAAATACACTTTTTCAACTCAATCAGGAAAGGCATATTACTGCAATTCTATCCCTGGTTTTCTTTTGGATAATTCTGCAAATATTGTAGGACAGCTTGTTCGACATTCCTTTGATATCAATAAAGAACAGTCAGATGCATGGGAAAACCAGATTTCCGAACTTCAAAACCGCTTGGAAGAGTGTCAGATGGAAGGAGATATTATATTTGAATATGATATTGTTCGTCTAGGGAAACGAATTGATGTTATCCTTCTTATTCGTCACATGGTCTTCTCCTTGGAATTTAAAAACGGGAAAGATATTTTCACTGCGCAGGATGCTCAACAGGCAGAGGATTATGCAATCGATATTAAAAACTTCCATAAAGAGTCGGAAGATTTATACGTCTGTCCTATATTGATTGCAACCAAGGCGAAACCTTATCCCAAAGCACAGTCAACAGGATGTTATGCTGATAAACAAATCTATTTACAGCGAGAAAACATAGAAACCCTGATTCCTAAAATATCTGATTTGTCTGAAATGTACGGAGATGATGGTGAAATAGATTTTGATAAATGGTTTAATTCTCCGTATTATCCCACGCCTACTATTATTGCTGCTGCTGTCGAAGCATACAGTTCTCACAATTTAAGTGAAATAGCTCATTCTGAAGCTGGACAGGAAAATATTGATCTTTGCGAAGAAAAACTAAATAAGATCATTGACTATGCTAGAGCAAACAACAAAAAATGCATCTGCTTCGTTACAGGTGTGCCCGGAGCAGGAAAGACACTTGTGGGATTAGATGTCGTTGCCAAAAGCTTGGATTCTAGTGCTGAACTGCGCAGCGTGTATCTTTCTGGAAATGGGCCCTTGGTGGAAGTGTTGAGAGAAGCCTTAAAACAAAGTGTAAAGGAAAGCAATAAACAAAAGAAAATTACCCTTACGAAACATGAAAAGGCAGAAGTTGACGCTTCAATTGATTCCTTGATACAAGGAAGCTTTGGCTTTAAAAAAGAGCATGCAAAGGATAATAATCCGCCAGCAGAAAAGATACTTATCTTTGACGAAGCGCAGCGTGTATGGAATCAACAAAAAATGTCCCGCAAACATGACAATCCAATAATGGCAGTTAGCGAACCACATTTATTATTCAACATAATGGATCGAAACCAGGACTGGGCTGTAATGGTATGCTTGGTTGGATTAGGTCAAGATATATATGATGGCGAGGTTGGTATCAACGAATGGTTCCGCTGCGGTATTGATGACTTTGTTGATTGGGAGATGTTTTACTCTGCAGAAATATTTACGCAGACTGAAGACAAAACAGTTAATCGTTCAATGATAAAAAACTGTGGAAGGTGCCACGAGGTGCCTGAATTGCATTTAAAAACGTCTATCCGATCTTTTCGCGCGGATAATCAGTGTCAGTTTGTTGATTGCCTTCTGGACAACAAGCCTGAAGAAGCAAGAGAGATATACGAAATTATTCATAATAAATATCCCATTTACATTACAAGAAATTATGAACAGGCAAAACGATGGGTGCGTTCGCAGGTTAGAGGTTCTCAAAGATCTGGAGTTTTGGCCAGCAGCAGTGCACAGCGCTTAAAATCAGAGGGGATTTATGTCCCGACAGAAATAGATGTAAAAAACTGGTTCCTTGCACCAAGCGATGATCTAAGATCTTCTAATAAGTTGGAAGTTGTAGCGAGCGAGTTTAAAGTTCAAGGCTTGGAAATAGATTGGGCCATCGTATGTTGGGATGCTGATCTTCGTCGGAACAAAGACAATAATGGATGGGAGCATTACACTTTCAGAGGCACTAAATGGAATCGCCGTAATAAAGAAGAACAGCAACGTTACTTAGTTAACTCATATAGGGTGCTCCTGACTAGAGCACGTCAAGGAATGGTATTGTTTGTTCCAGAGGGGTGTGATCCAGAAGAGGATCCAACCCGGAACAGAAAGTATTATGACCAGATATATGAGTATCTAGTTTCCTGTGGTATACAGAGGCTGACAGAGGATTAGAGTAGCGGATTTGTACCAGTTAGATAAAAAACAGGAGGGTATAAAATGCTCAAAAGTATTGAGATATGCGCCGGTGCTGGCGGGCAAGCGTTGGGATT
>CAJOPP010000103.1 GCA_905236365.1 uncultured Lachnospiraceae bacterium | reverse complement strand
TATCGCAAGCGTAATATTATTCATCTTAGTG
Organism: uncultured Lachnospiraceae bacterium; assembly: GCA_905236365.1. Classification (GTDB taxonomy): domain Bacteria; phylum Bacillota; class Clostridia; order Lachnospirales; family Lachnospiraceae; genus CAG-590. The sequence continues at coordinate 4,037 of CAJOPP010000103.1, read as the reverse complement.
GACTGTAATATATACAGCGAGAATTGATAATCATTCCAACAATGCATACCTGTCAGGATAATTACGGACGTTGTTACCGGTTTCAACTGTGGCAATATAATGTAAAAGAATGTTCTGAACGGACCACATCCATCGAGTGCCGCAGCCTCATCCAAAGCACACGGAATGGATCTAATGAAATTTTTATATAAGAAAATTGCCTGCGGCAATTCAAAAGTCAGCAATATAACGATTATACTCCAGAAATGATTGATACCCTTCATGCTTACAATAACGGAATATAACGGAACAAGAACACTCAGTGGTGGAACCATCATAATGCCAAGGATAAAAGAATTAATTACCTTATTCAGTCTGCTCTTATTTCTAGCCAGCGGATATGCTGCCAGAGCTCCAACTGCGACAATCAGTGCTACCACAACTATGGTAATGATTGCAGTATTTTTTATTGCATTCAACAAATTCCCCTGTTCAATTGCCACTCGAAAATTTTCCAAAGTCGGTGTATCCGAAAACTTCCAATAGGAACTCAGATCCGTAACCGGTTTAAAAGAAATCACCAGTAAAATATAAAATGGAGATATATATATAACTATAATCAGAAGAAGAATCGGCAGTCTCAATAACGAAGCTTTGGTTTTTTTTGTCATTCCAATTCAACCTCCTTCTTTTCCAGACATTTCACCACAATGTTACTGAGAATCATAATCAGTGCAAAAGAAACAAGACCGATTGCTGATGCATATCCTGCATTTTCACTGGCAAAAAAAGTTCTGTGCACCAATGTGGACAGCGAGTTCGTATCGTATCCGGGACCACCACCGGTAAGTGCTGAAATAATATCAAACAGCTTCAGACCGCCAATCAGGTTGATAGTAACAGAAGAAGAAATCGCCGGCATTAAAAGTGGAAGCGTAATATACAGGAAACTCTGTCCCGGCTGTACGCCGTCAATACTTGCTGCCTCGTAATACATATCAGGGATACTCTGAAGTCCAGCCAAATAAATAACCATCGAAACACCAACAAACTGTAAAGAGTTTACAATTGTCAAAATTGCTGTACCTCTGTTACCGTCCGCCAACCAGTCTACGGCTTCTTTCCCAAAAAGTGCAAGAATGTCATTCACTGCACCATGATTAAATGTAAAAAAGAAATACATGACATAGCCCATAATGAGCGGTGCGATCATAACCGGAAGATATACCAATGTTCTAATCGCTGCTCTTCCGTGGAATTTCTGGTTTAAAAGTAATGCTAATGCCACGCCCAAAATGTTCTGAATCAGAGTACTTCCCGCACCGTAGATAATGGTATTGATCAATGCACGATGTACATTCGGGTCAGTCAGCATACGCGTATAATTCGAAAGACCAACCATCTTATAGTTCTGTGAATATCCATTCCAGTTTGTAAAAGACAGCATAATGCCTTTTCCAAATGGATATATGACAAATACAGCAAACAAAGTGAGAGCCGGCACATAAAACAGGTTCATTATTCTCGCTCTATTTTTCATCTCTTATCCTCTCTCTTCTTAATTTTAAAAGGTGAAGCAGTTCACTGCTTCACCTACTGTAATCAAACATGAACCGTTACGGAACAAATTTATCATTATAGTTCTGTTCCATAATAGCCGCAGCTTTGTCTACCGCACCATCTTTCTGAAGAAGAATATCGGCCCCTGTTGAACACATGATATCCCACATACCGCTTGGTAAATATTCACGGTCAAAGTATGGGAATGCTTCTACATCCGCACATTTATTCAGATATGTACCAATTTCTCCAATATCAGCTGTTACAGATTTTAGTCCTGCTTTGCATCCTGCTGTTTCTGCTATTCCTTTAAGAACTTCAGGTTGTGCCAGATAATTTAATAATTCAATCGCTTCTTCTTTAACGGAAGAGTCTTTCCATACACCTACCGCAATGTCTTCTCCGGCGGCCAGACTTCCTTCGTCGCCTTCGCTTGCTGAGGGAATCGGAATCATTCCAATCTTTGCATCCGGATTTACTCCTTTTGCATCCACTGCAAAGTAGTTACCGTAAAAACCGAATGCTGCATTACCTTCCGCAAAGGACTGTACATCTGCGTTGTAATCTGCTGTAAGAGCATCTTCATTTACATACCCTGCTTTTACCCATGTATCCAAAAGACCCCCAATTTCTTTCCATGTTTCTGCATCAAATGTACCTGTTTTTAAATCATCCGCCTTGCTGTTTGAATCATCTGTAATATAGTATGACGGTGCTATCCACTCAAAACACTGTCCGATTGGCCATGAATCCTTTCCGCCGATATGTACAGGAGTAACTCCCGTTGCTTTAATCTTCTCACAAGCTGCTGTAAAGTCATCCCATGTTTTGATATCATCCGGATTAACGCCGGCTGCATCTAACACATCAGCGTTATATATAACACCGGCAATATCAATGTCAACCGGAAGGACATACATATTTCCTCCTGCATCTGTGATAACACTTTTAATCTGATCATCAATGTCAGCTGCCCACTCAAAATCATTCACTGTCATCAAATAATCGCTGTATCTTGCAACTGACCAACCGTGCGTTGTAAATACGTCTGGAAGTTCATTTGCAGACATTTTTGTTTTCATCAGTTCCTCGTAGCTGTCACCCGGTGCCTGAAAGTCAACTGTATATCCGGACTCCTCTTCGAATGCTTTACAGGCTTCCTTCAAAGCTTCTGCCTTCGTGCCAACTACATTTGTTGCAAATGTGATTGTAACATCAGACGTTTTACCGGTATCCTCTGCTTCTGAAGAGTCTTCAGCTGATACGTTCTCTTGATCCACTGCATCATCTGCAACCGGTTTCTCCGAACCACATGCAACAAGGCCTGTAGTCATAACAAACATCAAACCAAGGGCTAATACTTTTTTTAATTTCATAGTCAATCCTCCTCCTTTTTTATAAATTAACTATAACTCTAAATATCCTTTTTGAAAATGTCATAGAACTTTGATTCATGTATGAATTTCTACAATTACAAAGTTGCTTCCCACTCTTACAACTTGCAGAAATTTAGCAACGTCTTTTTTATGTCTAAAAAACAAAAAAATAAACTGCTTTTGTATCTATACACAAAAGCAGTTTACCTTTCAACCTACATTCTTACACAAACCAGAAATTCCTCGTCCGTAATATCATAGGAGACCTTGTACTTAAGCTTCCTTGCCACATTCTCCACAATAGTCAATCCGACACCGCTGCCATTTCTACCACTCCTGCTGTTATCTCCCTTGACATACGGTTTCACAAGCTCCTCTGCTGTATTTTCAAGAGGCTCTTCTAATTTGTTTGAAATAGTAAATCCATTTGCATTGATTGATTTGAACAATCCGGCAGACTCACCTAATTGTATTACGATCTCAGAATCAGGAGCCGAATACTTCACCGCATTCGACAACAGATTATCTACCAGTGATTTCAACAGCTTACGATCTGTTCGTACCTTCTTGTCTCCTGCAATGGATACCTTAAGTCCCCTCTCCTTCACAATATGCCCAAAATTGTTCATCTCCGCATCAACAAACTCATGAAGTGCAATCTCCTCCCTATCAATACTCTGTCTCTCATCCTCGCTCTTAGAAAGCTCCAGGATATCATATATCATTTGATCCATATAATCGATATCAGAAAGTATAGCCTTCGCATAATATTCTCTCTTATCCACCTGTACCTGCTCCAACAGATTCTCTGCATATCCTGAAATGGCGGCAAGCGGAGTCTTTAGGTCGTGTGCCATAGTATTGGTTGTCTCGATTCTATAGCATTTCATATCATAGGCTGACTTTGCTTTCATGTAACGAAAACCTGCAATGACAGAAAAGATGACAACAAAAATCACAAGAAACAGTAATCCTCTCGGGATCCAGATCTCTCTAACCAGACTAATGCTTTCAGATTCCTCAAATGATCCGAAGATCTGTACATTTGTAGCCGATAATATACTGTGATCCGATAATGTTATAAGAACGTATTCAGGACCTTCTATATCTTTGTTAACATTT
>CAJOPP010000102.1 GCA_905236365.1 uncultured Lachnospiraceae bacterium | reverse complement strand
GTAACGTGATAATAATTCTATCATTTCATCCTTATCATAACCTAAGACTTTCATTTCCTTGTAATAGGTTTCTACATGCAACGCAGCAATCTCCTGCTTTGCATTTTCAATCAAGTCAACATTTTCTGTAATATATCTCCCCGTTGTACGGACTGCAAACACAAGATTCTGCTGTTCTAACTCTGTCAATGCTTTCTGCATTGTATTAGGATTCACTTTCGCTTCCTGTGCTAATTCTCTCACGGGCAGAAGTTTTTCTCCCGGCTGATAATATCCAGAGACAATTCTACGCTTCAGCTCTTCTAACAATTGCGTATAAATCGGTCTGTCAGATTTTAATTCCCATTCCATTGAACTCCTTCTTTCTATTTTTCTTATTACGATGTATATCGAACATCCTTGAACTATTGTATTACACATATAATACAGTAATGCAATTATTTTAATTTGTCAACAAAAAAATGCATTTCATAAATCCATTTTATAAAATACATTCTTTTCACTATCATTTACAGTTCATTTTCAGCAATGACCATCCACAGAATACAGGGTATCCGATTCGCAATTCAAGCTTGTTCTTCTAAATTCTGTCATCCTCTGTTTGCTCTATTTCTAATAATTTCCGAATACGTACCTTCTTGATCATACGATCTTCCCATTCTAACGCTTCAAACAAAAATCCATGATAGGTAATCTGTATAATATCCTTTTCCTCCGGCAATCTTCCGTACTCATAGAGCATAAATCCATTGACAGTATCAATATCTTCCTCCGGAAACCGGATATCAAACAAATCCTCTAACTCTTCAAGATTGGTACTGCCTTTCACTATGTATCCATCTCCCGCTGCCATTTTCAGAATATCGACTTCTTCTTCATCATGCTCATCCAAAATATCTCCGACAATTACCTCTAAAATATCTTCCATTGCAACAATTCCTTCGGTCTGTCCATATTCATCCACCACAACCGCCATATGTATCTTCTTTGCCTGCATTTCATTAAATAATTTGCTGATTTTCTGGGTCGGATGAATGTAATAAGGTCTGCTGACCAGACTGTCCACCGTCTGACTGCTATCGGAAAGATAAGCTGCTACCGCTTCCTTAATATGTAAAATTCCCACGATGTTATCCAAATCTTCTTCATAAATTGGATATCTGGAATAACTGTTCGCTAACATAATATCCAGTGCTTCTTTTATATCGGTATTCGCCTCAATACCAATAATTCTTTGCCTTGGACTCATCACATCTTTGGCTTCCTTATCTCCAAATTCAAATACATTGGAGATAAGTTCTGCCTCATCCGAGAGAATCGCTCCCTGCTCATGCCCTTCTTCTATGATAGAAAGAATCTCTTCCTCCACTGCATCTGCCTGATCTTCATTGTTCTTTCTGCTAAATAATGCTTTAAAGCTACCGGGGCCATTTATCGCCATGAATCTTCTTTCCTCTCTTTCTATATAGACAAGCTAATTCGCAATGCCTCATTCACATTTCCCATAATGTCATCATCCAAATGACATACCTTTTCTTTCAAACGTTGTTTATCAATTGTTCTAACCTGTTCTAATAGTATAATCGAATCTTTGGATATATTACATCGATTCGCTGCTAATTCCACATGTGTTGGTATCTTTGCCTTATTCTGTCTGCTGGTAATTGCTGCACAGATTACCGTCGAACTGTGTCTGTTGCCTGCCTCATTTTGTATGATCAGTACCGGTCTGATACCTCCCTGCTCTGAACCTACTACCGGTCTTAAATCCGCATAATAAATGTCACCTCTTGTTACAAACAATGGTCTCACTCTCCATAAATAAATTCCTGATAAGTGCACACATTTTTTATGTAATGTACCAGTCCCTCTTCCGTAAGGACTCTTATCTCATCAGGTATTCTAAGTATTACCATTCTATTCCGACATTATTCCGGCGGTTCTATATTTCTTATAATTTTTTGATGATGTTGGAAACTATGCTTCACATAGTATATTCATCAAGTTGCACTTACAATATAGCATTGGAACGTACACAACCAATAACAGCAAGCCAGCGAAAAGAGTTAAAATAAATAATTTTTCTCTGCCACAACTTTATCATTCCGATAAAAAATTCTAGGAACACGCCGATTAACATCACACACAAATTCATAGTTAAAACTAGCTGACATTCCAGCCAGTTCCTCCACTGCCAACAAATGCTCCCCTTGTTTACCAACAAGAACCACTTCATCACCAACCTTTACTTCTGGTATGTGACTAACATCAATCATCGTCTGATCCATACATACACGTCCAACAATCGGAGCATATTGTCCATGAACCAGCATACGACCTTGATTCGACAATGCTCTTGGATATCCATCTGCATAACCAACGCCAACCGTTGCAATCCGTTTCTCCTCTGTCAATCTATAAGTTCCACCATAGCCAATCGTCGCACCAGCTTTGACTGTCTTTACATGAACGATACGACTCTTCAATGACATTGCCGGATACAGTACACACGCTTCTTTATCCATTTCTTCAGAAGGATAAAGTCCATATGTGGATATACCTGAGCGAACCATATCATAGGTATCATTCGGCATCTCCATAATCCCTGCACTATTCGATATATGACGAATCGCAAAATTGACTCCCGCCTGCTCCAACCACTCAATCATCTGTGTATAAGCTGCAAGCTGTTTTTGTGCTGAAGACTTGTCTTTTGCATCCG
>CAJOPP010000101.1 GCA_905236365.1 uncultured Lachnospiraceae bacterium | reverse complement strand
CGGCATCATCGTCTCTGAGCGCGTTGTTCAGCGCGACCTGCTGACCTCCATCAACATCTCCCGTCACGAGATCGACGCATAAATATATTTCATTTTCCACCTTCTTCCTTTTCCCTGCTTTTCATAAATGGATTTCTGCATATCAAACGCATACCCTTCCAACCGCCGATATTCCTCATCGGATAAGCCATCATCCCGAAAACGATATCTTCTCAAAATCTCAATAACATCCTCTTCCAGACTATCCTCTTCCTGTTGTTCAAAATGTAAAAGCTGCCGCATAAACAACATCCAAGCTGCCATTACTTCCCCATAATTCTTTCCGGAAAGTGCCCTTTTTCTCTTATAACAGATGATCTGTCTTCGAAGCAGAATAATGCCCGCCAACAAAATAATCATAACAGCAATCACTACAAGAAGAATCAATAGTATCTTTATTCCAAAAACAGCATGTTGTTGCTGCTTTCCATCCTGCTGCTGTTGCCCATTCTGCTGTTGCTGTTGTTGCCGCTGTTGTTGCTGCTGTTGTTGCTGCTGTTGCAGAATTGTCTGCTGTTCAATCTCTAACTCTGTATAGAACCCCGGTGTCACATCTACCGGGATCCAGCCAATCCCATCTTTGTAAATCTCTACCCAGGCGTGAACATTGATCCCCGTCAGTTCTTTCAGATATCCGGCAGATGTCTTTTCAGCCTGACTGAGATCCGCCAGATATCCTTCCACATAGCGGGCAGGAATTCCGTAATAACGGTACAATAAGGTTCCCGCTGAAGCAAAAAAAGAAGAATGCCCTTTCTTATACTTCTCCAAAAAATACCGGAGATAGTCTGACGTTTCCACATTCTCCGAAACCGTCGAGGTATCCGCCAGCCAGTCTCGTATAGAATTAGTAATGGTGACATATCCATTCACTGCATCATCCGGCAACGTTTCCCGAAAATAATCTTTCCATTCCTGGTCCAATTCCAGATAATGATCATAGACAAAGGTGCGATACTCCACCTGTGCTTCCCTGAATTGATTGGTCGTTTCAGTTCCGCCTGCATCATTCATCCACGCCGGATTCTCCTTTGTAAAAGCCATTACAAGATCATAATCATCAATTTCATATGCAAAATGTGTCTGATCCCGGTCATAATTATAAATATTCATATCCCGATTACTCTTCGGAAGCCTGTTCAGACTATCTGTAGTTACACCATACGGCAGATAAACATATCTGCCATTCGCCCCCACATTATCAATTTCTAATTCTACATGATTGTAAGGAAAGACATCCGCCTGCTCTTTGTTCTGTAACTGAATGTAACTGCTGTTCTGTGACAACGGATAGAAATTTCGTTCTTCCATCCAATGAAAAATCCCCTCGTAGGCATCCCCATAACTTGTACGATCAATTTCATTCCATACTCCGCCTTCATAAACTCCCCCAACATATCCCTTCAGATAATAAATGCCCTGTTCCGATGCTGTTACGTTCAATTTGGGTTTCGTTTCGCCGTGAAAGGATGCTGCTGCCTGCAGATTTCCCTGAGGAGAATCCTTGGCTCCATATAATGTCTCCTCTGCCCGGTCGATTGCAGCTGCTTTCATCTTTGCCGCTGTCAGATTCGAAGTATAGCTTCCGAATGCAAAATATGTCCCACTAAGAACAAGACCAATTCCCACGCATGCAGCCAGATAGATGGTAACTGTCCTGTTATTCTGTCCTCTGGCATTGTTCCATATTACACTTCCAAAGATTGCCATACCTGAAAACATACAGGCTATTCCCGACTTACCATCCCGAAAGAAAACTGCCAGTAACAGAATCATCAGATTACTGATCACAAATACCGTTATCCTTCTCTCTTCCAATAGATAGCGGAGCAGGATTCCTGCCAAAAGAATCAAATAACACAAAAAAAGTGTATACGCCGGATTTTCCGGTATCCCTTCCGGCAAAATATAATAAAACAGTTCACTTCCCGTCTGATTATTGTAAAGTGCAATTCCATTATTGATAAGTTGCAATACTCCACAGCGAAATACCGCCCGAAAGAAAGTCAGATAGATCACAGTCCCCGCCAGAAATGTTGCAAGCACTCCCGTTTTCCATACCGGATTCTGCCAAACCGGAAGAAATACGGCAAGGAATAATGCTGCAAACAGTCCAAACCATACCGGCTGTTCCACAAATGCAAGTATCATGACCAGAAAACCTGAAATGGATAACACATGAAGCATCCACAATGAAAGTTCAATATTCTGTTTTTGTTCTACTTCATAAATGTAGAATCCTTCCTGCCTCATCCTGCCTGATCCTCCATTTTTACATAAAGTATTCCATCTACACCTTCAAACTCCGGCGGTTCTGTCTCAGAAATATACAGAATCGAGGAATACCGCCAAACTGATTCATGTCTTGCCAGATAAGAATTGACTTCCTCTCCGGCAAGTGCAATCCCTCCATTCAGAATCCGTTTTTCAAATGCTCCATAACTCTCTTCTCCCTCGATACTATAAATCCGTATCAGAGACCCGTCACTATTCAGTAAAAGAGCATCATGATGGATATTTTCCTGCAGCAGTCCCTGACTGACAGATAACACATATTCAACCAGTCTGTGAACTGCCTCTCCATCTGTCTCTCCCTGAAGTGCAAATACCAAAAGCGTATCCTGATTCGATGGCATATCCAGTTCCCGCACCATTTTCTTTTTCCACTTGGCAGACAGTTTCCAGTGAATCATCTTGACACTATCCCCCCGCTGATAATCCCGGATATCCAATACCTCCGTAGGATCATTTCCCTTCCGGTTAAGATATATCTCCTGACTGGTATTCTGTATCCTTTGTTGTAAAAGGGAGTCCATTTCCAACTGCTGAATCTCCGGATAACGATAAAAATATCCTTTACTCTGTGACTGACATGGGATTTTGGTAAGTCCCAAACCATCCCTGCATTCCAACTGTTTGATATCTGTTTCAACCCGTCCGCAAAACAAGGCGTCCACCGGTATCCGGTCACTCTTATGTGCAAACGGTCCGATTAAATACCTTCGTTCAATCTCTACTGTTGAATCTGTCAGAAGATTCATGATCTCCATTCGAAGCAGACAACTGAAAACCGGAAAAATTCCTGTATTATGAAACAATACCGTAATCTGTCCATTGGAATATTGACAGAATTCTGCCTCTTTTGGTCGACCAGAACTATCGCCGGATTCTGTCCCTTTCTGTTGATCAGAATAGTTATCGGAAGCTTCTGTTATCACCTCCACATGAAGGCTTTTTGCACCCAGCCAATTACTAATGACAGAAAATCCCACAAGAAATACCATTGCCATCAACAGATAAAACGATACTTTTTCATTTGTCCATATATAAACTCCTGCCAGCAACAGAAAAAGCAGCAGGCAAATCATTTTCTGTTTCATAACCCTATCCCTTTAATAACTCCGGCTTTTTTACTTCTTTTAATATCTGGTCGATGACATCCTCCGGTGTCAGTCCTGCCCTCTTTGCACGACCGGAAAGGAAAAGGCGATGTGCACAGCTGTCTTGAAAAACTGCTTCCATATCTTCCGGAATCACATAGTCCCTTCCCTCAAAGTAAGCCTTCGCCTTTGCCATTTTCATAAATGCGATCATTCCTCGCGGACTGATACCAAGAACAATATTCTCCTGATTCCGGGTCGCCTCACACAATGCGATCAGATATCGCAGAAGCTCTTCCTTTATCTTGACTGCATCCACTTCCTCCCGTATCCGAAGTACGTCCTTCGCCGTCAGGATCTGATGGATTTCCTTCATTTGATCTTTTCCATTTGCATTCTGCAACATGGCGAGCTGTGCCTCCTCATCCGGATACCCCATAGATAATTTGACCATAAACCGATCCAATTGAGAATCCGGCAAAGGCTGTGTTCCGCTACTGGTAACAGGATTCTGGGTTGCAATCACAATAAACGGTTCCGGCAGCACATGACGTACCCCGTCTACCGTTACCTTGCCCTCCGCCATTGCCTCTAACAACGCTGACTGGGTTTTCGCCGAAGTCCGGTTGATCTCATCTCCCAAAAGCAAATTACACATGACCGCCCCCGGCATATATTGAAACTGATTGGTACTCTCATCATAGAATGTTGTTCCAATAATATCACTTGGCATTGTATCCGGGGTAAACTGGATTCTCTTATTCTCCAACCCCAGTGCATTGGAAAATGCCATTGCCAGCGTGGTTTTTCCAAGTCCCGGAACATCCTCCAGTAATACATGACCGGAAGCAAAGATGGCCATCATTACTTTCTCAATCACCATTTCTTTTCCCTTTACTACTTTTGTCACCTCTGCCATTAAAGCTTTTATGGTATCATTCCTGATCATTTTTTTCTCCTTATTCTTTGTTTTGTATTAATCTTCCATTTGCTGTTTATATCGGGCATAAACCACATATTCATGCCATGGAAGTCCCTGTCTGTTAATTCGAAATCTGGCATTTGGAGTATAGGTTGTAGGATACTCATACTCATTCTTGTACTTTGCATCCGTGTAAACACCTTCTAACTCATACCACACTTCTGAATCCGGTATTTGATAACGTGTCGGCAGATTCAGACTCTCTGATGACACAACCTGTAAAGTATCCGTAAAATGGATTTCCTCCTGCTTTCCAATTGCATCTCCATAGTCCACTCTCAGCACATCATAGTATACCTCATACGGAATCGACAATGTCACCCCGTCATACGAAAGGGTCATCGTTCTGCTTCCGGCATTGGTCGTAGAATATCCACTGATCTGATATTCCGCTTCTGATAACGAACGCACAGTTCCGTCTGCCATCGTTGCCGTTACCGACTGCCCCTCTGCAAGTGTAGACCAGGAGACTGCCCCCCGCACTGTAAAATTCCGGATAGAGGAAGTAATCGATACCGGATAATTCAAAATCTGATAGTTTTCCGTAATGGACATCTCTTTGTACCGTATTGTGCATGAATGGGTTCCCACCGCTTTCATCTCCATTCCGGTAACGGTATAAGCATCTGTCGCAATTGTCCGCTGGCTGCCATCTGCCATATTGGCAACAATCTGCATATCGGAATTAGAGAACACATCCCCATAGCGGTACAGATCCCTCTTTTTCCAGTTCTTACAAAAGATATTGAGCTCATAGTTCAGAATCGTATAGCGGACACTGACCGACAGCCCATAGTAATGAATCGTACAACTGCTCCTTCCCAATCTTTTGGAATCAAACCCCTCAATGGTACAATTCTCAATAGGAATCCGTTCTTCTTCCCCATCATCATATTTTCCTGTCACATGAATATCTGACAGATTCATTTCTTTTCCATATAAAAGTTCGTTACTGTTATCCCACTCGCAAAACAATTCAATCATCTTTCTGGTAACAGGCTCCGGATCATCTCCTTTTTCACCCGGTACATTTTCTCCTGTTCCGCCTGACTGATTAGACGGTTCCCCATTCCCATCTCCCGGTTGGTCACCTGATTGGTTTTCTGCCTGCTGATCCTCTGATGCTTCCTCAGCCGCTTCTGTTGACTGTTCTGGCGAATTTTCTTCCTGCTCCGTCGATGCTTCCGCAGTATTTTGTTCTGTATTTTGTTCCGTATTTTGTTCCGTGTTCTGTTCTGTATTTTGTTCCGTATTCTGCTCTGTATTTTGTTCCGTATTCTGTTCTGTATTTTGTTCCGTATTCTGCTCTGTATTTTGTTCTGTATTCTGTTCCGTATTCTGCTCTGTATTTTGTTCTGTATTTTGTTCTGTCCTCTGTTCTTCCGTCGTCTCTTTCTCCGTTTTTTCCTCCGTCGTATGATGCTCCGTCGTCTCTTTCTCCGGTTTTTCCTCCGTCGTATGATGCTCCGTCGTTTCTTTCTCCGTCTTTTCCTCTGTTGTCATCTCTGTCACAAGTTCCACTTCCTCGTCGAGCACCACCGGATCATTCTCAGCCACCAGTATTTCCTCTGTCGGCAGATCATAATTCATTTCATTCCTGTTGATGTATAGTTGCGGTCTGCGTTCCCCCCTTACAAGAATATATGTTGTATTTCCAAACAACAGGCACAATATGATTGTGATGATTATTATTCGATTCCTATTCATTCTACCATCCCCATTCGATACAAGGTTGCTTGTACATTTTGCGAATACCCTCTATTATAACATATAACAATTTCCCGTCATCTTATGTTACAAATCGTTACGATTCATTGTTATTGTGTATCTATTCAGCAGGCTGAATGAATACACATCGTAATTGCCACTCACCCGTTCTCCATTATAATTGCTACCGTGGCAGAAGTCCCCAGGCGATCTGCTCCTGCTGCAATCATCGCTTTTGCTGTAGCAAAATCTCTAATTCCACCAGATGCTTTCACCTGTACCCGCTTATGGGTGATCCCGGTTTCCTTCTCAAGTGCTGTTGTTTTGGCATCCACCGTCTTGCGCATCAGTGCTACATCCTCCGGAGTGGCACCACCAGTACTAAATCCGGTAGAAGTTTTCACAAAATCTGCTCCGGCCTCTACTGCCATCTCACATGCTTTCACTTTCTCTTCTTCCGTAAGAAGACATGTCTCTATAATGACTTTCAAAAGGACATCTCTGCCCATCGTATTGCCGACACAGACCTCCTTCACCTCTTCAATATCTTTTTTTACAAACTCCCAGTCCTCATCCTTGACCGCCCCAACATTGATCACCATATCAATCTCTGTCGCACCGTCCTCAATCGCGGTCAACGTCTCTAATTTCTTTGCCATGGTGCTCATGGCTCCCAGCGGAAATCCAATCACCGTACATACATCGATATCCGTATCTGCCAGCAGACATGCCACTTGTTTCGTTCTGCTGCTATTAACACAGACAGAGGCAAAATGATACTGAATCGCCTCCCGGCAAATTATATTTACATCTTCTTCACTGGCATCTGCCTTTAAGATTGTATGGTCAAAATATTTACTAAATTCCATTTTATTCTCCTTTTCATTCAAGACTCGCTCGCGAGTCTTGGTGCGGGATTTGCGTCAGCTATGCTGACATATTTCATATGCAAATCCCTGCGCATCCTCG
>CAJOPP010000100.1 GCA_905236365.1 uncultured Lachnospiraceae bacterium | reverse complement strand
TCTGACATGATGTTGTATTTGCCTCAAAGTATTTCGGACGAGGCGGATGATGACGAAAGAGTGGAGGAATACCTTCGGGGCTTATCCGAGATTGATGAAATTTCCGTAAACACCAGACCAATCCTTCCTATGTCCAGACTGCATTTTGAGGGGGTTGACAATAGAGATGTGGCGGGGCTCTGCAATGGAACATTTGTATTATATAAGGTGTCTTCCGACCAGAATATTCCCTATGATTTAAACGATGAAACATTTGCTCTGGAAAATGGGTGCGTAGCTGTTCCGCAACAGATTGCAAGAAATGCAGATATAAGTATCGGAGAAACACTTCAGATTACAACAGATCTTGGGAATACCTATGAATTTGTGATATCTCAGATATTTAAGGATCCGGGTTCTCAAAATATAAATAAAATTTTGTTTTCTGATGAGGATTTTGAGATGCTTATGGAAGAACTTCCCGTACGATATAAGATGTACGAGATATTGTTACAGGAGCATTTTACGAATTCAAAGTTAAATGAGTTTCGAACATTGGCTACTCAAATTTTTGATGATTTAAAATCTATGAAAGAAGAAGGCTTGCTTACCGATTCGACGAATTATATAAATACATTAAGAGTGAATATGCTCACAAATGAAGGATTAGTTGCAACAATCGTCTGTATTTTTATGGTAATTATGGGAGTGCTTATGATACTCCTTACTGCAATGACAATTCGTTTCAGTCTGATTACGACTATAAAGAGGGAGGAAAGAGAAATCGGAATGATGAAAGCGATCGGTGTGGACTCCCTTGCTTATAAGAGCCTTTTTATAGTGAAATACGTGGCATTTGCTGTGCTGGGCGGGGTGATGGGAACTGTATTTGGGATTCCGTTAAGTCATTATATGGTAAACCGTTTCGTCATACATACATTAAATCCGGGAAATGGTTTGGAAATATTAATTTCGATCCTTACGGCATTTGTTTTTATATTGATGATGGGCATTTTCTCATTTGCCTCTGTGAAAAAAATGGATAAGATCTCCGTTATGGACACCTTACATGGTGAAAACAGAGGCGAACGTTTTCGCAGATTACCGGGGATATATCTTCATAAAAAAAAGAAGATTTCGGTTCCGCTATTTCTGGCAGTCACTGATGTGATGAGAAGGATAAAACGCTATGGCTATCTTATATTAAGCTATACATTTGCCATAGTTATATTGCTTCTGATAACACAATTGAAGTCGACGATTGTCAGCGATAATTACAGAAGAACGTACTGGACTCTTGCAGACAGAGAGTGCATGATCAGAGAGGAAGATTCTTACCGGAATAAAATGATACAACAAGAGGGAAGCTACCGCAATGTTTTTCTGTATTATGAGAGATTTTATAATGAGCATGGAATACCGCTTAATATTCAGATGATGGATATGCAATATTCCAAAATGATTTTGAAAGACGGATCTTTGGATATCAATTTAGAATTTGGAGATTATGATATCGGAAAAATGATATTTGTAAAAGGAGGAAAGATTCCTGAGCTTGAAAATGAAGTAGCAGTATCTCATTATTTAAAAAATAGCAGGGGTATTCAGCTCGGAGACACCATTACCATTGAATACAGGGTATATGGTGCAGACGGATTTACGGAAGAGACGGTACAGAAGGATTTTATTGTAACGGCATATGTCGAAACTATGGAGGTTAATGGAGCGGGTGTATTTATTGCAAAGACAAAAGATGACATTGTGATAGATAATTGGGATTTATTTAATGAAGGACTTGATGTTCCGGACAGTGAATATGTTGCCACGATAGAGAAAATGCGCTCCTTATCCGATCCGGACGAAGTGACGATCATGGATTATGATCAGCTAATGGAATACGATCTTGGAATGTTTAAAAGAATATTTGATATGTTGATCATTACACTTTGTATCCTGTTTGCAATCACGATCAGCGCACAGACTTTTTTGTATCAGCAGATATTCATCGATGAAGAGGCGTCCGATGTGGCGATGCTTAAAAGTCTGGGAATCGACAGGAAATCGATCAGAGTATGGCACATTGACAGAATTCTGATTCTGATATTTGGTTCTATTATCATGGCTGTTTTGCTGTCAGCTACCATATTCAGAATCATTTTTGAAAGGGTGGCAGCAAATGTTCTTACATTAACTCATTTCAGTCTGGATATGCCTTCGCCAATGTCCATTCTTGCGGTGTCCGGCGGAATGCTGGGAATCATCAT
>CAJOPP010000099.1 GCA_905236365.1 uncultured Lachnospiraceae bacterium | reverse complement strand
GACTCCGAATACCGAAGAATGGCTGGAATGCGACGGGTCGACGTTTGACACGACAAAGTATCCTGAACTTTACGCAGCTTTGGGATCAGGAAGACTGCCTGATTACAAGGGACAGTTTCTGCGTGGTGGAGACAGGACGAATGTGGGGAAACAGTTTGAGGATACCATTAAGACACATGAAGTCGTTGTTCCGTCGCATACGCACGGTTTTATCTTGGATGTAAACGGAAGCATCCCGACAGTTAAAATCAGCGGTTCTACACAGGTAGTCAAAGATATCAAGACAAATTCATTTTCAGACGATGGGTCTTCTCTCTCAGCATCAGGCTTTCCGTTTGAGTGTTGTGAAAGTAGCTATGGTGGTTATAACGGAATAAAAAGGATGTGTACTGTAGAAGATGCTATTTTGACTTGTAAATATGAAGCTCAAAATGATGGAGGATGTTATTCTTATGGTCGTTCAACGCGTATGTATACTGAAAATGGAAATGTGTATCTGTATGGTGTCAATTCGGACGGAACATGTTCAAATTCAAAATATATTAGTATAGATGGTAGTATAAAAAGTGGATATGCAAAAATAAGTTATCTCAAAAATGATAAATATGTCGATGCAATTGTATTAGGGGATTTAATGAGTTATAGTATAATTTCAGGCTTTCCGTTAGAATGTTGTAAGAGTTCATCAAGTATTGGTATTAACTCAACAAAAACAATGTGCACTGCAGAAGATTTTATCATAGCTTGTAAATATGATATAGATCATGATACTGGAATCTGTCCTAGAGGGAGTGTTTATGGTAATAAGATATATGATGAAAATGGGCCTATATATATCTTTGATGTTAATCAAGATGGAACATGTTCAACAGACGCAATTAGAATACGTGGTAATATGTATCATGGTTTTATATATGTGCAGCATAAAGAAAATGGAAAAACTGCTTATGCATTCTTGTCAGGAGATTTTGCAAATATAAAATCATCTAATGGCATTGTATCAAAGGAGTACGTAAGTCTGCCGAAAGTTGTCGAATGGACTGAAAATTTACAGGGTGGCACTGCTTCTGGCATCATTAACGACTCTGGTGAAATAATTGCAACATACGCTGGATCTGAAGAAACAGCTCCTAAGCATACGATCGTCCGCTATTTCATCAAGGCACAGTAATAACATTTCAACTCTTTTGAAAGTGCCTAGTAAGTGCCTGACAGACCCGATAGGTATTACAGAGCTTTTATAAAATACCTGACGATCGTATGTTTAGGTGCTGTTTCTGATGCTCCATTATACGTGCCGATAAGTTGTCCAGACTCTCCTATTGTCCCTGTTACCTTACCGTTATCCAAAGAGGATGTGTCAGCCTTCACAACGGGGATAGATATTTCATTTGCTCCATCTACAGTTTTATATGTTCCAGTGGCGTAAAACGGCCCACAGGTATTATTAAGTGAACGATAATTTCCAACACCTACAAAACCTGATTGAGGCACATAAAATGCGTATTTTTCTTCATAATCATGAGCTATAATATTTGAACATGTTGAATCACTATATAAACTATAATAATCGTAAGGTGTGTTACTTTCTTTAAGAACAGGAATTTTATTATATCGCGCTTCATTCCAACAAAGATATGTTATTGAAGTGTTAGCACCACTATACTGATATCCTATATTTGCGTTACTTGATAATGCATACTTTACTGTATCTTCAACACTCATTCCAACACATAGGCCTCCTGATTCTTTATAATAAAACATTTTATCATATTCATCTACTATATTTAAGCTTCCAACGTTTGTCGTTGCGTAAAATGGACCACAGGTATTATTAAGTGAACGATAATTTCCAACACCTACAAAACCTGATTGAGGTTCATAAAATGCGTATTTTTCTTCATAATCATGAGCTATAATATTTGAACATGTTGAATCATTATATAGATTATAATAATTACTTTCTTGAAGAACAGGAATTTTATTATATAGCGTCCCAGGCCAACAACTTGTATTAGCGGAGCCGCCACTTACTACTTGTTGCCTTTTCGGAATAATATTACCTGATGTTGCATATTTTGCAACTTGAATATCTGTCATTCCAACACATGTACCACCTGTCTGTTTATAATAAAAAAATGCTCCTTTTGTATCTCCAGTATCGCTCGAAGAGGATACCGAAGAGGATGTACTCAACACCTTAACATTCTTTTGGATTGATGCTGTCTGTACTGTTCCTGAAATATCCAATGTAAATTCATGGCTATGTGACGGCACAATCACTTCATGCGTCTTTATAGTATCCTCAAACTTCTTTCCTGCATCTGCAGCACTTCCACCACGCAGAAACTGTCCCTTGTAATCAGGCAGTCTCCCTGACCCCAGAGCTGCGTAGAGTTCAGGATACTTTGTCGTGTCAAACGTCGACCCGTCGCATTCCAGCCATTCTTCGGTATTCGGAGTCTGAGAAGACGGCCATGCCTTGATGGTGCCTATCGGATCGCCATCTCCCTTTACCTTAAGCTCCGTTACATGATTCACAGCAGATGTCGTCAGGTCACTTCCCGTGATCTGTGCCGGCGTTTGCACTGCCATCAACCCTACACACAGAGCCCCCAGGACACCGCACAAAACAAGACCCGGCACCCTCAAATGACGAGAGCACCGGGCATGCGTCTGATGTGGGAGTATTAGCTACAGTGCCTTGATAAAATAACGAACGATCGTATGTCTGGGAGCTGTTTCAGAAGCCCTAAGAATATGAACGCAATAAGATGAAGGCTGACATTTGTCGCGGCTGGAAACGACGTTATGCAAAAAAGGAAAAAACCGCTTTTACCTCAGAACCGTCTGTTGTACAATCAAGCCAAGCGGAGGTGATAAACAATGGACGAGCAGAAGAACAAGCATACGCAGGAACCGAATCCGGATTGGAGCAAGGCCAATTCTGAACAGATTTGCGACTTCCTAATGTCGATACGACCAAGCCAGTCAAAGGACAAGATGAACGAGGCTCTGTGGAAAGTTCCCCAGAAGGACGAGGAAGAAGCACAGTAAAGATTCCCTATCGCACGCCGGAACCTGTAACATTCTTGCACATTTCACGCATGGCGTTCGATAACGTGGATAGGCTGTTAGAATCCATTAGGCGTCTTGTGATGATAAGACTGTTGCGGTTACGGCAAGATGGCTCTGAATAGATATTGCTTTCCCACAAATCTTGCAGTTTGCCATGATGTCCTTCCCCTCATTTCTTTCCGGTAGCATGACCTCCAGCCG
>CAJOPP010000098.1 GCA_905236365.1 uncultured Lachnospiraceae bacterium | reverse complement strand
TCCTTTGAAAGTGAATGTACGTCTTCATAATAAGGAAACAGATGAGATTAACCAGCATGACATTTTTATGGGAGATTTACCTTTGATGACAGAGACAGGTACCTTTGTGATCAATGGTGCTGAACGTGTTATCGTTAGCCAGTTGGTTCGTTCTCCTGGTATTTATTATGCCATTGGACATGATAAGTTGGGTAAGACGTTATATTCTTCTACCGTGATTCCGAATCGTGGTGCATGGTTAGAGTACGAGACCGATTCTAATGACGTATTTTACGTTCGTGTTGATAGAACCAGAAAGGTTCCGATTACCGTATTGATTCGTTCTTTAGGGATTGGAACCAACGAAGAGATTCGCGAACTCTTTGGCGATGAACCGAAGATTATTGCGAGTTTAGAAAAAGACCCGTCTACTAATTATGAAGATGGTCTGCTTGAGTTATATAAGAAGATTCGTCCAGGTGAGCCTTTGGCAGTTGAGAGTGCTGAAAGCTTGATTAACGCTATGTTTTTTGATCCGAGACGTTATGACCTTGCAAAGGTTGGACGCTATAAGTTCAATAAAAAACTCGCATTTAAGAACCGTATAGCAGGACATGTGTTAGCCGAAGATGTTGTTGATCCTTCGACTGGAGAAGTGCTTGCAAAGGCTGGTGACAAGCTTACAAGAGAGAGTGCTACCAAGCTTCAGAACGCAGCGGTACCATTTGTTATGATCCAGACAGAGACCCGCAATGTGAAGGTTCTCTCTAACATGATGGTAGATATCAGCGAGTATGTTGATTTTGATGCAAAGGAATTAGGTGTAACCGAAGATGTATTTTACCCAGTTTTGGCGAATTTATTAGAAGAATATACCGATGAAGAGGAATTAAAAAGAGCGATTAAACGTGATCTCCATGATTTGATTCCAAAGCATATTACGAAGGAAGATATTTTGGCTTCCATTAGTTACAATATTCATTTGGAATATGGAATTGGTAACGATGATGACATTGACCATTTGGGTAACCGACGAATCAGAGCAGTAGGCGAGTTGTTGCAGAATCAGTATCGGATTGGTCTTTCCAGATTGGAGAGAGTGGTACGTGAGAGAATGTCAACCCAGGACATTGAGACGATTTCCCCGCAGTCACTGATCAATATCAAGCCGGTAACTGCTGCTGTGAAGGAATTTTTTGGAAGTTCCCAGTTGTCACAGTTCATGGATCAGAACAATCCGCTTTCTGAACTGACCCATAAGAGACGTTTATCTGCACTTGGACCGGGTGGTCTTTCAAGAGATCGGGCCGGATTCGAAGTTCGAGATGTCCATTATACCCATTATGGCAGAATGTGTCCGATTGAGACACCGGAAGGTCCGAACATCGGTTTGATTAACTCTCTTGCAACCTATGCAAGAATCAATGAGTACGGATTTGTGGAGGCACCGTATTTGAAATTGGATAAGAGTGATCCTGAGAATCCGGTGGTAACGGATGAAGTGGTATATCTGACAGCAGATGAAGAGGATAACTATGTAGTTGCACAGGCGAATACCAAACTGAATCCGGATGGAACTTTTGCCGACGTGCATATTTCAGGTCGTTACAGAGAAGAGACTGCAGAATTTGACCGTAATAGAGTTGATCTCATGGATGTGTCTCCGAAGATGGTATTCTCAGTTGCAACATCCATGATCCCGTTCTTGGAGAACGACGATGCGAACCGTGCCCTGATGGGATCAAACATGCAGCGTCAGGCGGTGCCATTACTTCGTACAGAAGCGGCTGTTGTTGGTACCGGTATGGAAGGTAAGGCTGCAGTAGACTCCGGAGTATGTATTCTTGCTAAGCATGATGGTGTTGTCGAGAAGTCTACCAGCAAAGAGATCGTAGTGAAATGCGATGATGGAACAAAAGATACTTACCATGTAATTAAGTTCGCAAGAAGCAATCAAGGTAACTGTATGAATCAGAGACCGATTGTATTCAAGGGTGATCGGGTAAAAGCCGGAGAGGTGCTTGCAGATGGTGCTTCTACAGCGAATGGTGAGATTGCTCTTGGTAAGAACCCGTTGATTGGATTTATGACATGGGAAGGTTATAACTACGAGGATGCGGTACTCCTTAGTGAACGTCTGGTTCAGGAAGATGTATATACATCCGTTCATATTGAAGAGTATGAGGCTGAGGCCAGAGATACTAAGCTCGGTTCGGAGGAAATCACAAGAGATTTGGCAGGACTTGGTCCGGATGTATTGAAGGATTTGGATGAGAACGGTATTATCCGCATCGGTGCAGAAGTACGTGCCGGAGATATTCTGGTCGGCAAGGTAACTCCGAAGGGAGAGACAGAACTTACTGCAGAAGAGAGACTGCTTCGTGCAATCTTCGGTGAGAAAGCTAGAGAAGTAAGAGATACCTCTTTACGTGTGCCACATGGTGCATTTGGTATCGTCATGGATACAAAAGTCTTTACAAGAGAAGCAGGTGACGAATTACCGCCTGGAGTAAATAAGTCCGTTCGTGTATATATTGCACAGAAGAGAAAGATTTCTGTTGGTGATAAGATGGCGGGTCGTCATGGTAATAAGGGTGTTATTTCCCGTATTCTTCCGGTGGAAGATATGCCATTCCTTCCAAATGGACGACCTCTTGATATCGTATTGAACCCATTAGGTGTGCCTTCACGTATGAATATCGGACAGGTGTTGGAGATTCACTTAGGTCTTGCAGCGAAGGCATTAGGCTTTAATATTGCAACTCCTGTATTTGATGGTGCCAATGAGGAAGATATCATGGAGACATTAGAGATGGCCAATGATTATGTCAATGAGGAGTGGGAGACATTCGAGAAGAAGTGGAGATCCCAGGTGTCAGATGATGTTATGGACTATCTCTACGAGAATCGTGATCACAGAGAGGAATGGAAGGGCGTTCCTATCGATCGTACCGGTAAAGTAAGATTGCGTGATGGAAGAACCGGTGAAGAGTTTGACTCTCCGGTTACCATTGGTTTCATGCATTATCTGAAGCTTCATCACTTGGTTGATGATAAGATCCATGCACGATCTACCGGTCCATACTCTTTAGTAACCCAGCAGCCGTTGGGTGGTAAGGCACAGTTTGGTGGTCAGCGTTTCGGAGAGATGGAGGTATGGGCGTTAGAGGCATATGGTGCTTCTTATACCTTGCAGGAGATTTTAACAGTCAAGTCTGATGATGTTGTGGGACGTGTGAAAACATATGAGGCAATCATCAAAGGGGAGAATATTCCAGAGCCGGGAATTCCGGAGTCCTTTAAAGTATTGTTGAAAGAGTTCCAGTCACTTGCATTAGATGTCCGGGTTCTTAGAGAGGACAACACAGAAGTAGAAATCAGTGAAAGCATTGATTATGGCAATGATGACATTAGAAACTTTGGCGATATGGATTATGATAAAGAAGAATCTGAAATGAAAGAACATGGCTATAGCGGCGTCGATGAAAACGATGAAGAATTTGAATTAGAGGATTCTGAGGATGACTTCGACGACAATTATGATGACAGCTATGATGATAATTACGATGAGTAATGAAAGGAGAGCAAAGATAGATGGCAGCTATTAATAATCAGGAAAATGATCAACCGATGAATTTTGATGCGATTCGAATTGGCCTTGCTTCTCCAGATAAGATTAGAGAGTGGTCAAGAGGCGAAGTGAAGAAGCCTGAGACAATTAACTATAGAACATTAAAACCGGAAAAGGACGGACTGTTCTGCGAAAGGATTTTCGGACCGAGCAAAGACTGGGAGTGTCATTGTGGTAAGTATAAGAAGATTCGTTACAAAGGTGTGGTCTGTGACCGTTGTGGTGTTGAAGTTACCAAGGCAAATGTAAGACGTGAGAGAATGGGTCATATCGAGCTTGCAGCTCCGGTTTCCCATATCTGGTATTTTAAAGGAATCCCAAGTAGAATGGGATTGATCCTTGATATTTCACCGAGAACCTTGGAGAAGGTGCTCTATTTTGCATCTTATATCGTTTTGGATAAAGGTGAGACGAATCTCGCATATAAGCAGGTTCTCACTGAGAAAGAATTCCGGGAAGCAGAGGAACAATATGGATACGGCAAGTTCCGTGTAGGAATGGGTGCTGAGGCTATCAAGGAATTATTGGAAGCAATTGATCTGGAAGCAGAAGCGGTAGAATTAAGAGCTGCTTTGAAAGATGCAACCGGACAGAAGAGAGCAAAAGTAATCAAGAGATTAGAGGTTGTTGAGGCATTCCGTAATTCAGATAACCGCCCGGAGTGGATGATTCTGGATGCTGTTCCGGTTATTCCTCCGGATATTCGTCCGATGGTGCAGTTAGATGGTGGACGTTTTGCGACCTCCGATCTGAATGATCTGTATCGTAGAATTATCAATCGTAACAATCGTTTGAATCGCTTGCTGGAGTTGGGAGCACCGGATATCATCGTTCGAAATGAGAAGCGTATGCTTCAAGAGGCGGTAGATGCTTTGATTGATAATGGTCGTCGTGGACGTCCGGTTACCGGACCGGGTAACAGAGCGTTAAAGTCTTTGTCAGATATGCTAAAGGGTAAGCAGGGACGTTTCCGTCAGAACTTACTTGGTAAGCGTGTTGACTATTCCGGACGTTCCGTTATTGTCGTTGGACCGGAATTGAAGATTTATCAGTGTGGACTTCCGAAAGAGATGGCGATTGAGTTATTCAAGCCGTTTGTTATGAAGGAGCTGGTTTCAAGAAAGCTGGCACACAATGTGAAGTCTGCTAAGAAGATGGTAGAGAAGTTGGAGACAGAGGTTTGGGATGTATTAGAGGATGTTATCAAAGAACATCCGGTTATGTTGAACCGTGCCCCGACACTTCACAGATTGGGTATTCAGGCCTTTGAACCAATTCTTGTGGAAGGTAAGGCGATTAAGCTTCATCCATTGGTATGTACAGCGTTTAATGCGGATTTCGATGGAGATCAGATGGCTGTCCATCTTCCGCTTTCTGTAGAGGCACAGGCAGAGTGCAGATTTTTATTGCTTTCACCGAACAACTTGTTGAAACCTTCTGATGGAGCTCCGGTTGCGGTTCCATCGCAGGATATGGTGCTTGGTATTTACTATCTGACCATTGATAAGCCGGGCGATAAGGGCGAAGGCAAGTTCTTCAAGTCTAAGAATGAAGCAATTCTGGCCTATGAGAATGGTGAGATTACCTTACACGCAAAGATAAAAGTAAGAATGCGTGGTACAATGCCGGATGGAACGGAAGGCAGTACGATCTTAGAGACAACGCTTGGAAGAATTTTATTCAACGAGATTATTCCGCAGGATCTCGGAATTATTAACAGAAATATTCCTGGAAATGAGCTTGCGTTAGAGATTGATTACCTTGTGGGTAAGAAGCAGTTAAAGGCAATTCTTGATAAGTGTATCAACACGCACGGAGCAACTAAGACTGCAGAAGTATTAGATGATATTAAGAGTATTGGTTATAAATATTCTACAAAAGGTGCGCTTACGGTTTCTATTTCAGAGATGACCGTGCCTGCTGCTAAAAAGGAAATTTTGGCAGATGCACAGAATACAGTAGAGTTGATTACAGAGAAATTCAAACAGGGATATGTGACGGAAGAAGAGCGTTATACCGCTGTTGTAAGAACATGGGAAGCAGCTGATAAGAAACTGACAAAGGCATTGTTGGATGGTCTTGATACTTACAATAATATCAAGATGATGGCAGAGTCCGGAGCCCGTGGTTCCAATCAGCAGATTAAGCAGTTAGCAGGTATGCGTGGATTGATGGCAGATACAACCGGTCGTACCATTGAACTTCCGATTAAGTCGAACTTCCGTGAAGGACTTGATGTATTGGAGTATTTCATCTCGGCACATGGAGCACGTAAAGGACTTTCCGATACAGCACTTCGTACAGCTGACTCCGGTTATTTGACCCGTCGTCTGGTAGATGTATCACAGGATCTGATTATCCGTGAGGTTGACTGTTGTGAGGGCACCGGTGAGATTCCGGGTGATTATGTAGAAGCGTTTATGGAAGGCCGGGAAGTCATTGAGAGCTTCCAGGAAAGAATTACCGGACGTTATGCAGCCGAGTCTGTATTTGATAAAGACGGCAATATGATTGTAAAGGCAAATCATATGATTACACCAAAACGTGCAGAAAATATTATCCGCAATGGTGTGGATGCGAATGGCAATGAAATTAAGAAGTTGAGAATTCGTACGATTCTGAACTGTAAGTCTCATATTGGTGTGTGTGCAAAATGTTACGGTGCTAACATGGCAACCGGTCAGGCAGTACAGGTTGGTGAGGCAGTTGGCATTATTGCAGCACAGTCAATTGGTGAGCCGGGTACGCAGCTTACCATGAGAACGTTCCATACCGGTGGTGTTGCTGGTGACGATATTACACAGGGTCTTCCTCGTGTAGAGGAGTTATTTGAGGCACGTAAGCCGAAGGGTCTTGCAATTATCACAGAGTTTGGTGGCAAGGTACAGATTCGTGACACCAAGAAGAAACGTGAAGTTGTTGTAACCAATGAAGAGACTGGGGAGTCAAAAGCATATTTGATTCCATATGACTCCAGAATCAAAGTATTTGATGATCAGATGGTAGAAGCCGGTGATGAGATTACCATTGGTTCTGTAAACCCACATGATATTTTGAAGATTAAGGGTGTTCGTGCTGTTCAGAATTATATGATCCGTGAGGTGCAGAAGGTATACCGTCTGCAGGGTGTTGATATCAATGATAAGCACATCGAAGTAATCGTTCGTCAGATGCTCAAAAAGATTAAGATTGAAAACAGTGGAGATAGTGATTATTTACCTGGTACATTGGTTGATGTATTAGACTACAATGAGATCAATGAGAAATTGGAATCTGAAGGGAAAGAGCCAGCACAGGGAACACAGGTAATGCTTGGTATTACAAAGGCTTCTCTTGCTACGAATTCCTTCTTATCCGCTGCATCCTTCCAGGAAACCACGAAAGTGTTGACAGAAGCGGCGATTAAGGGTAAGGTAGATCCATTGATCGGTCTGAAAGAGAATGTGTTGATCGGTAAGTTGATTCCGGCCGGTACAGGTATGAAGCGTTACCGTAGTGTGAAATTGGATAGTGAATCAGTTATTGATGAGAGTGAAGAAATAGCGCTATCTGAAATTACAGAAGAGGATACTGATATAGAGGTATCTGAGAATGTGGAAGTTTCTGAGGAAGTAGAGAATACAGACCAGGAAGCGGTTGTTGAGAACACGGAATCTGACTTAGTTAATTTAACAGAAGAATAAAGAATAGATAGAGCCCCGGCAGATTCGCCGGGGCTCTGTGTTTAGTGATACATACTGTTTAAATATCTTATGGGTTTACTGGACGTTCGACCTGAATGAGTGGAAATGCATATTGTATGTGCAACTTGACGAAGCAACCCAAATGCATAGTATTGACTCCGACATCATCTTATTGTAAAAAATCAGTATAAATGACATTAACTCCCATTTTTTGATAGATGTTATACTCATTAGAAGAATTGATGGTATGAGTTGCAACCGTAAGATTTTTCTTATGAAGTATCTTAACAATATTTTTGGTAAGAGCCTTTTTGGGAACAGTTACCGTTTGAATATTATTTTTCTTACAAAAGGTTGCAAGTGATTTAAAATCACTTTCTTTTGTCATTTTTAACTTGTAAACGGTGAAAATCCAATTTTTATAGTTATAGATTTTCTTTAATTGTTTATACTCGCTTTTTGAATAGAGCTGAGGTATGATTTTCTTCCGGTATTTGCTGCCCTTTTTGCAAGGCGTTATTTGGTTAGTATCGTTTGTTTCTGAAGAAGCGGTTGCAGTTTCGGTAGTTGAACTGTTTTCGGGTTCAGATTTGCTGTTTTGTACCGAGACTTGTTCAGCAGCTTCCTGGATAGCTTCATTTTGTGTTTTATCATAATTAAGGCAAATGCGGTTGATTTCCTCGTAGACTTTTGCAACATCTTTTTCCTTGGCATCTACTACAAGGTAGGTGTTTCCGGATTTGATTAACATATTTAGTGCTGTTTCAGCAGTCATTGGTGTGAAGTTTTTCTTAATTTTCGAAGATAAAAAAGCCGATTTTTTCAGACTCTTGCCATTTATGTCTTTCCAACTGTGAATACATACGAGAGTGCCGTCTTTAGTAAATTTGAAATCCAGTTCTACGACCTTTTGTTTGTTATTCAAAGTATTAGATAATGCTTCTAAGGAATTTGTATAACTTGTGTTCTGAATACCGCCGCCGGCGTGTGATATCTTTCCTGATCTGGCCCAGTTTGGTATAGTTGTTTTAGCATATGAAAAACTGGAAGGGACTACACAAAGCATGCAGAAAAGAAAAACAAAAAAGATCCGTTTAATTTTCATTTGTATTCTCCTTTACTTCGCTGATTTTGTTCTTATATAATAAAGTAAATTGTATAATAAATGTATCTGTTCAGTCCAGCTGAATCAATGTCATTCACTTAAGAATTTGCCAATATATAGTTGCTAAATAGATACTTATAAATTAAAAACAAATTTATTTTAACAAAAAAATATAATGTATGCAATTCCAATATACATTTTTGTAGGCAAATTGACGTTCACAAATAGCCCTACATTGGACAACATATACCACACTCGGTGGCTGTTTACTGGCTAACGAGTGAACTGAAACGTTCACAAAATTTTCACAGAATTTTCACGGGGACAGTCGTCTAACTTTGATACAATAATCTTTCAAAATGATTAGCATAAATGAGGTGGCAAAAATGAAACAAGATACAATTATGCTTCCAAGCTTAAGGGAAAAGGAAATGGAATTACCTGTGATTGATGGGGACTTGATGGAACAACTCAAACTTGTGATGATGCAGTCCCAACAGTTTCAGGAAATGATGATGATGTATAAATGTGCTATTCGAGAGGTGAGAACCAAAGCCGAGGTGCTGAACGATGAGATGTCGGTGAGGTATCATCGCAATCCGATCAGCAGTATTTCATCGAGAGTAAAGCAGCCGGAGAGTATTGCACAGAAATTATACAAAAAGGGACTTCCATTTACTGTGGAGGCGGTTATGACAAATCTGTCAGATGTGGCAGGTGTGCGGATCATATGTGAATTTATAGATGATATTTACTCTATTGCGGCAATGTTAGCGATGCAGGATGATTTAAAGTTGATCAAGATCAAAGATTATATCAAATATCCGAAGCCAAATGGATATCGGAGTTATCATATGATCGTAGAGATACCTGTGTTCTTTTCAAAAGGGAAAACACCTATGAGGGTAGAGATTCAGATTCGCACGATTGCAATGGATTTTTGGGCAAGTCTGGATCATGAGCTCAAATATAAAAAGAATATTGCTCAGGAGGATGAAGAGGTGATTGCTCAGGAACTTCTTTCCTGTGCCGAGAGGATTGCAGAGACGGATATGATCATGCAGCAGATTCGCATGAAACTGGATGCAGTAGAAGTAAAAAAGGCAAGGTCAGAGATTGTGTTGGATGACTAGT
>CAJOPP010000097.1 GCA_905236365.1 uncultured Lachnospiraceae bacterium | reverse complement strand
ACTTCTTCGGCATGACTTGGTCCGGATAAAATCCCAACTCTCGCTTGCGGACATTCCTCTTCAATAATCTGTGTCATGGTCTTGAAGGTATTATCCTCAATCCCTTTTGCAACATCTACCACAATTGTTCCTTCAGTAATATACTTTGCTGCATTTTTCATAGTAGAGCGCACAAACGGGGATGGAACTGCACATATTACGATTTCTGCCTCTTTTAATCCCCTCTCAATATCTGTTGTAAACACAATGGTGCTTGGAACAATGACACCCGGAAGTTTATCTCTTTGCTCTCTGAAATCATTTAACATCAAGACTTCTTCCGCATCAATGGACCAGACTGTAACATCATGTCCGTTATTTGCTAATAGTATTGATAATGCTGTTCCCCAGCTTCCTGCTCCTAATACACAGATTTTCTTCATAAAAAAAACCTCCTCAATCACAATAATCTATACTCTAATCCAATCCTGCTTATTGACTTCTCAATAAGAATCCTTCCCGATATTATTCAGCTTTCTGCCAACCATTAACAGCCAGATTCATATTATTCTTTACTGCTAAATATCTTATTCTCATTTCCATGTATCAATCGGATAATATTCGCTTTATGTCTGTAAAATGCCAAAGAAGCAAAAATAAATATAATAATATAACTTTCCAATAACTCAGCACCATCATATCCAACTCCGGTCGACGGATTGATAATATGCCCTGACATACCCAGTACCAAAAAGGACAAAAAGAACAGCATAACCACTGTCAGGGATCCCAGCGACACATATCTGGTGCAAACCACACAAATAATAAATGCTATCAGACAGATTAATACAATTCGATAATCCAATAACCCGAGAATGACTCCTGCTGTGGCAGCAATTCCCTTTCCCCCTTTAAAATTCATATAAAACGGAAAGTTATGACCAAGCACAACACCCAGACCACTCCATAAAATCATAGGATATAAAAGATCCGGAAAATACGTCATTCCCAAAACTCTGGCCAATACACAGGCAATAAATGCTTTCAACAAATCCCCAAGGAAAACAACAAGCCCGGCTTTTTTTCCTAATACCCTTAGGGCATTGGTTGTTCCCGCATTGCCGCTTCCATGCTCTCTGATATCAATTCCGTTCATCTTTCCATAAAGATAAGCAGTCTGAAACAGTCCGAAACAATATCCCAGTAATACACAAAGAATTCGTACTAAGATTTCCATTTTTTCTCAACCTTTCTCTTTTCTTTCCCGTATAATAAATTTAAGCGGAGTTCCTTTGAATCCAAAGGCATCCCGAATCCGATTCTCTATATATCTAGTATAAGAAAAATGGGTTAAATTTTTATCATTTACAAAAATGACAAAAGTCGGCGGTTTTACAGATACTTCCGTCATATAATACAGGCGAAGCTTCTTTCCTTTATCAGAAGGCGGCTCCTGCAAAGCAACTGCTTCTGAAAGAATTTCATTCAATACACCGGTACCTACCCGAAGGGTATGATTATCGATGACCATATCAATCATGTCGAATAATTTGGACAGTCGTTGTCCTGTCTTGGCAGAAATAAACATTACCTCCGCATACGGCATAAAGGATAAAATCCTTCTGATATCTTCTTCGTATTTATACACTGTCTTATCATTTTTTTCTATAGCATCCCATTTGTTGACGGCAATGATCATGCCTTTTCCTCTGTCATGGGCAATTCCTGCAATCTTAGCATCCTGTTCTGTCACACCTTCGGTTGCATCAATGACCAATACACAGACATCCGCACGTTCCACCGCAGATACCGTACGAATAATGGAGAAACGTTCGATTTCCTCTTTGATCTTACTTTTTCTCCGTAGTCCTGCGGTATCAATAAATACATATTCTCTTCCATTGCGTATGATTTCCGTATCAATGGCATCTCTTGTAGTTCCGGCAATATCCGACACAATGACACGCTCTTCCCCTAACAACTTGTTAATAATAGAGCTTTTCCCTACATTTGGTTTTCCGATAATAGCAATCTTTGGCCGGTCATCTTCTTCCTCGGTTCCTGCATCCTCCTTGAAATGGGAAACGACCTCGTCCAACATATCACCCAATCCCAACTGGGAAGCTGCCGAAACAGGAAATGGATCACCTAATCCGAGATTATAAAACTCATACACATCCGGCATGAATTTATCAAAATTATCAACTTTATTCACTACCAGAACGACCGGCTTATGCGAACGTCTAAGCATATCTGCGACCTTGGAATCTGCATCAACAAGTCCTTGTCTTACATCCACTAAAAACATGATCACATCTGCCGTATCGATTGCAATCTGTGCCTGGGCACGCATACTCTTTAAAATAACATCATCACTCTCCGGTTCAATACCACCGGTATCAATCATCGTGAAATTGTAGTCCAACCAGTTCACGTCAGCATAAATCCGGTCTCTTGTTACACCCGGTGTATCCTGTACAATCGATATCTTAGAACCGGCTAACACATTAAATAACGTCGATTTTCCAACATTAGGTCTGCCTACAATGGCAACAATAGGTTTACTCATCTTTTTTCTCCATAAAAACAGCTAAAAATTTACAACTCTTTCTAGTTTACAATAGTGGTCTTAATTTGTAAACCATTATTTTTTGTTTCTGTTTATCCTTTGTAACAGTTTCTCCTTCAAACGCCTGTGCTTGCTGCTTGCGGCATGCCAACAAACTTAAATTTTGCCAGTATCGGGCAAACCGAAATACAAAGCTAAATCCGATGCAAAACAGTGAAGCCTTTGGCTTCACTGTTTCTATCCTTTCATCATCATGACCCCAGCCAGATTTCCTCTTTTTCCATGACTCGCTCTATGGGAAAAGAAGAATTCAGGGTTGCAACAGGTGCAAAGATCTGTCACATCCAGATGCGTTTCTGTAATTCCTGCTTCTAACAAAGTAACTTTACACGCAGTATGAAGATTTAGCTGATATTTTCCATTCTCCTTTACATATAATAAACTATCTCCATAGGAATCTCCAAATACTTCCAGAAAACATGCTGCCACATCTTCACTCACCTCATAGCACTTCTGGCAGATAGACGGAGCAATTGCACAAACTATATTCTCCCGTTTACATCCGTATTCTGTCTCCATGAACCGAACCATTTTTGCACCGATCCTTTCCACTGTACCTCGCCAGCCGGAATGTGCCATGGCAATGACTTTTTTTTCCGGATCATAGAAAAAAAGCGGAACACAGTCCGCATAAAAGGTAATCAACGGAACATTCGGCTCATCGGTCACCAGTCCATCAATATCTTTTATATCACTCTCACGAATAATTCCTTTTCCACAATCAGATTTTGTCACTTTGTAAAAATTCGTCAAATGTACCTGGTCGGAAAATACCAGATTCTTTTCATCATATCCAAGTGCTTTTGCAAATCTTCGATGATTTTCCATAACCGCATCCGGATCATCCTCTCTGTGAAAACTCAGATTCATGGTTGATAAATGCTCTTTTGAGACTCCTCCTAATCGGGTTGAAAATCCATGGATCAGATTTGCTTCATATTGATCCAATTTCGGAAAAGTAATGTAAGACACACCATTATTCTCATGAATATTACATACCTTTGATTCGTTAATATATTGTAATTCCATATCCTATCCTCAAATCTATAGATTTTTTTATTTCATTTTGACACGAAACCATTTTTTATAGCATGAACTGCTTATTATTCTAAAGTTGTTGAATTGCGATAGCCTCATTTCAACGTGTTGACTCAATCGAATCAAAATAACGTTTACCTATTTCTTTCGACATGCGATTTCTTACCTCATTTACTTCATCATAGTGTTCCACCAGAAGCTGTACAATTTCATTACTAATATTTCCATTTTCCACATTCATGCTCATAATGTCAAGTACCTGGTCTTTAGACATTCCTTTTCGATATGGACGTTCCTCGGTAATTGCCGAAAAAATATCTGCTACTGCCAAAATTTTAGAACCTTTATCCAATTGTGACTCATCATAATGGAATGGATAACCGTTTCCGTTTAATTTTTCATGGTGATTCCCGGCCCACGCTGCAATCTGTTCAAATCCATCAATATTCTGCATAATAAGCGACGTATAATAAGCATGCTCTTTAATAATATTAAATTCTTCCTCTGTAAGCTTACCTGTTTTTTCAAGAATTGCTTTTGGTACCCTGAGTTTACCAATATCATGAAGATTACCCGCAATCTCCATCATCATACACTCTTCCTCTGTCATTCCCGAAAGCTGTGCCAATTTTCTTGCGGAAGCAGCCACCCCTGCAGAATGCATTGCTGTAAAAGGACTTCTGAAGTCAATGATTCTCGAAAGTAATCCTGTCAACCGAACCGTCTCTTCCAGAGAAACCGTTCGAATAATGCCAATCTCTTTTCGCAGTGCATTGGGATTTAACATCGCATTGAACCAGACATATTCTTCTTTCTGTACTCTCAGTAATGCCTCCACTGCTTCCGGCATGAATTCCATGCCACTCCATCGGTCAGCAAGTGTACAAATATGATTTAACTGATTCAACGGTGGTTTCTGCTGGTCAAACTGTTTAGAAATCCAGATTGCAAGATGAACCACTGCGGAAATCTCAATATAATTCTTCTTGTTTGTTTCTTCCTGACTTTCAATGCTATGGATAGCCCATCGATCATTACAATATAATATCGTTTCTGATATACTTTTGTAACCGGGTAAATCCTGCAAAATTCGAGCTCCTCTTATGGCACTGAGTTTGGAAGTCATTTGAAAAGGATTACTCCCATCATTTTCCCAGACAATATCTCCCACATCATGAAACATAGCCGTGTACAGACATAACATTATATGATCATTATCATAACCCATTTCCTTTGCAAGCACCCAGGATAAATAAGCAACCTGTTCATGATATAACGAATTACCGGGATTTAACAAATTTAAAACTTCTGCTAATGCGCCTAACAAAGAACCAATATTGGTAAAGTTATCATAATCACTCATGCTAAAATCTCTCCTTATCCCTTCGGAAATAGTTACATAAAAAATCCCAAAATCAGTAACTATTCACCGATTGCAGGACACCTGTGCAGAACAATTTCAACCAATACCATAAGTACAATAAGTCTGTTTTCCTCGTTAACTGCAAATCTTTATTCTGGAACGCTCCAACTTGCCGATCCTGTCATCTACATATTTCTGCTTCCTTTTCTTCTACTTAGAACGCATTTCTTCATTCACTAAGAAAGTAATCTTTCCCTATATTGATATTATCTTTTCCTGCCATTCCGCAATAAAAAAATATCAATTTTCAACTAAGTTTTTTAAATATTTTATCATAATTGACGAAGTGACGCAATGTATTTCCTATATTTTTAATTATTTTTCATATAATATTATCATTTTCTATAATATATTTCATACAAAATTCTCTAATCCATGTGCTGCTATATTTTGCACGTCAGGATTGGAAATAATTCCACCTCCGAACCACGACTTTATTCCATCCGCTTCATCAACAAAACTCAACTTGTTCACGTTTTAGTTTATAACAATTGCTGATTTCCCTCAAAACATTGTTTTTTGTCAAACAAGTACCGCATACCCGTTGATAATAAAAGTCGCAGAAGTCTTTGTTTAACACGATTCTTTTATTATGTTTTT
>CAJOPP010000096.1 GCA_905236365.1 uncultured Lachnospiraceae bacterium | reverse complement strand
TGATCTTTTCAGTTTACATAGCTTCCTTCATTTTGTTCTTCATCTCATACATTCGTTGATCTGCCACCTGTTCTACCGTCTCCGGATCCATGGTTTCCGCGTTATAGGTGGCATAACCGTAAGCGATACTCATGGGAATCGGCATCTGCTCCCTGCGGTTGAATTCCCGAATCTTCTCCTCCAGTAATTCTCTTTCTTTTCGGAAAACATCGTCCTCACTGTTGCCGGGAACAATGGCAATAAACTCATCCCCACCCGTTCGAAAACAGTGACTCTCCCCAAAGCTTTCCCTAAGCACATTGGCTGCGCCGATAATATATCGGTCCCCCTCACAGTGTCCATAGGTATCGTTCATCAGCTTCAGATTGTTGACATCAAACTGGATAATGGTATATTCCCCTTCCTTCTTCTCTGCCAAATTCTTTTCCTCACGCAGAAATGCCTGACGGTTATAGAGCCCCGTCAGTCCATCATGATAAGCCAAGCGTTCCATGAACTCTGCTTGCCGACCCTTGCGACTCAGTTCTATTACCTTGGCCAGTTCATAACAGCCTGTCACAATAATGAAGAAAAAAAGTCCTATCTGAACCGAACTTCCCGCAACATACCTGCGCCCTCCCAAATTATGACGGATCAGATCCACAGTCCCTGACGAAACAGTCAATACAAAACCCGCGGCCCAGAATAGATAGACTTTCCGATCAGTAGTCTTGCGATAGAACCCACGAATGATCATATATAGGATCACCACGATGTCGATCATCAGCACTATATAGGTTGTAAACTGCATTTCGTGAAAATCGCGGATGCCAAGCAAATTAAATAAGATTGTTACAAAGAAATTGACTATCATAGCGATGGTCGCTACCTTTTTACTTTTCGAATGATCATTTCCCGTTACCCAGGCTATGTAGATCACTCCCGGAAATGCAAACAACATCCGTACAAAGCAGTCCAGGAAATGAATAAAATCAGGTCTGACCGACAGAATCTGAAATACACCGGTCTTTGTCACTGTCCAGAGGGCAGAAACCATGGCGAATCCACCAATTGCAGCCATTTCGCTTCTCCGTTCTTTGAAGGAATTGACATGAAGCCCCAACCCTAGCAGGACTATTCCATAAAAATAATCGACCACACAGAGAATCATATATGGCATTCCGGCTCTCAGATGTGTACGCGCAAAGTCACCACTGTTCATAAAGGACATCTCTTGAATGTAGCCGGAATCCTTATAGATGAGGTCGATTTCCATCCGTAACAAAGCTGTTTCTCCGTATTCCGGCAATGTCAACTGATGAAAGTTCACACCACTGGATTTTCCAAAGATTTTGGGGACATCCCTATGAAAGTCATAAACCATCTTATCATCACAGTAGACAGTGAAGTAGAGATCCTGGGTTTTCATGCAAAGGGAATTCTGCTGCTGTTCTTGTGCATCAATACTCCGATATATGGAAAAATGACCTCTTGACAAATCCAATTGTTCAAAGGAGACTTCACTTCCATCTTCATACAGCCATCCCTCCGAGAGGTCATATGATATCTCTTTCTCTCTGAATCGATCGCTTATCACGAATAAAAATACCCCCAGTACAGAGGTCATGATCACAATCACTGCACAAACATACATTTCAAATGGAATCTTATCTTCTCTCATACCATATATCCCCACATTGATTTCCCGAATCTGCTTGGTTCCAAACAGCGTCACCCTTTGTTATTATACTACAGCTTGTGGATTTTCTCAACCCATACCACAAATACTTGTCCCAAATTGCCTGTTATAAGTATATTGATTCCATTTATTGACCGGTTCGGTCTTAGTGCAGGATTCCTTGCAAACATGTGTTATGCTATTTTTGTGAATACAGTGTCATTTTCTGTGTGATTTTTGAGAAATCCACCAAATCCACAGGGTTATCCACAGATTCACAACTGTCATTTAAATGTTTTTTTGACCGTCAATCTACGAATTTTATGATGTCATTTCTGGCAAATTAAAATTTTTTATTTTGGATTGTTATTTCGCATTGTCTTCATCGATATTACAAGTCCAAAAATCGCTGATCAGGTCACCCACATTGTCGATTCCTACGGTCCAAAAGTGCTCCCACTCCCTTGGAAACATCCGCTGATAGGACACTTGCAGAAACCTTTCATCCAAAAGCACAATCACTCCGACATCTTCGGCGGTGCGGATCACTCTCCCCGCCGCCTGCAGAACTTTATTCATACCGGGATAACGATAAGAATAGTCAAATCCGTTCTCTCCCTCCTCATCAAAATAACCCTTCAGAATCTCTCTCTCGTTGCAAACCTGCGGCAAGCCGGTTCCCACGATGATTGCTCCGATCAGACTGTCATTCTTCAGATCGATCCCTTCTCCAAAGATTCCTCCCAGCACACAAAAGCCGATCAAGGTACTTTCCGTCTCCTCCATTTCAATATCCATATCAATCT
>CAJOPP010000095.1 GCA_905236365.1 uncultured Lachnospiraceae bacterium | reverse complement strand
TTTTGGCAATCGTTATATATTCGGTAGTTGGCCGAATAATTATCAAATATCTGAAGGGTGATAAAATATTCAAATATTAAGGTTGAATCAGCGTGATTTCAGAAGGGGAGAAGAACTGTATGAATAACATTATAAATATAACCGATTTTACAATACCGGAATTGCAGATTTATTCTTCTCTCTCGGAATCGCAGTTGTTTCATTATTATGAGCCGGCACCGGGATTATTCATAGCAGAGAGTCCTAAGGTGATCGAGCGTGCATTAGATGCAGGATACGAACCGGTCTCCCTCCTTCTGGAACGAAAACATATTGAGGGAGAGGCACGAAATATCATTTCCCGTTGTGGGGAGATTCCTGTATATACTGCTGAGTTTGAGGTGTTGACAAAACTCACGGGATTTAAACTCACAAGAGGTGCACTATGTGCTATGCGACGTACTGATTTGCCAAAGATGGAAGCAATTTGTTCTGACGCACACCGGATTGCAGTATTGGAAAATATCGTGAATCCAACAAATGTTGGAGCAATCTTTCGTTCAGCGGCAGCGTTGAATATTGATGCAGTTTTACTGACTAAGGGCTGTAGTGATCCTTTGTATCGGCGAGCCGCCCGGGTAAGCATGGGAACTGTTTTTCAAATTCCATGGACATATATCGATGGCAATGGGGTGGAATGGTATCAGAATGGATTTAGAGACTTAAAGAAAATGGGATTTGCAACGGCTGCGATGGCACTTACAGACCGTGCAGTAAATATTGATGATCCCCAACTTATGGCAGAAGAAAAATTAGCGATCATATTGGGAACAGAGGGTGAGGGTCTTTCGGATGAAACGATAGCGAACAGTGATTATACCGTCTGTATTCCAATGTCTCACGGGGTAGATTCCTTGAATGTTGCTGCTGCCGGTGCAGTGGCTTTCTGGCAGTTGGGAAAAAACAACAGATAAAGAAAGAGAATCGTATCAGGTTATGAGTAACACAAAACTTCTCCTGGCATATTTTAGTAATATGGAAGATGTCAACAAGGAGTTTATTTATGGAAATACAGGGAATTCATTATAATCTGGACGCTATGTTCCCAAGTGAGCCGGATTTTTATGAAGATGAGGAACTTTCCTTAAAAGATTATGAATATTTAAAACGATTGTATCCAAGAGAGATTCGTTTGATTGCCTCCATTCTGGAGGAATATCTGGACCGCTATGAATATGAAGGCAGTCCAATGTATGCACAATATCCGGATGCAGTTACTATTTACAGATTCGCAGAAGAGATATATAATAAGCTGACCTTAGAGGGAAGTGAAAAAGAGTTGGTACAGTTAAAAAATATGATACAGATTATGGTGTGCCAGGAAATGTATGTTAGAAGACGTCGACATGACCGATTCTGCCAGAAGTTTCAAAATTATGACAAGAAAGAAAATTACACATTTATTAATCGTTATTGATTAGTACTATTCAAATGTGATGAAGATAGAGGAGAAAGACATGGACGGAAGAGTAGTTGCTAAAATACTGGTTCTTCTTTTGATTTTTGTGGGAACCGTTTTTGCTGTAAACCGGATCGAAAATAACGGAATTAACGAGGCGTCTGTAGAAATGGAGCAGGCAACACTGCCCATTGTTTATGTGAGATATAATGGTGAATTTATCAATACCCTGCATGGATATACCGGCAAGGTGAATACTGCGTATTTCCGGGATACGATTACCCCGATGAATTATGGTCAGACGATTGAACTATGGGCGAATCAGGGAAATGATAATTACAATGGCTTTGAGTATGAGCTTAGGAGTCAGTATCAGGGTGATTTGATTGAGAACGGTGCAGTAGGTGAATGGAACCATGAAGAGGGATATGACAAGATTCAGATCACTTTTCGTACGAAGTTAGAAGAGTTACAGGAATATGTACTGGTGTTAAAGGTCATGGAAGGTGAGGATACCTATGCCCGTTATTATACAAGGGTAGTTGTGGAAAATGATTTCCATACGGAGCACCTGCTTTCTTTTGTAGAACAGTTTAACCATGCTATTTTTGATAAGCAGGAAGCAGAGTCAGTGATCACAAAAAGTATTGAGCCAAATGAGGATGGAAATAATGAATATTTGTCCGATGTCAATATCCATTCAAGTTTTCATACCATTACGTTTGCCGATCTTGCACCTTCCAGTCTGACCAAACCGATTCCAAGCATCAAAGAGATTGATGACAGTTATGCGATCATTCAATTAAAGTATCTGATCACGACAGAAGCAAATAATATTTTGGAGAATTATTATGTGACAGAGGATTATCGGGTCCGATATGATACAGAGACAAATGGCGTATATCTGTTAGACTACAATCGGACACAGGAAGCACTCTTCTCCCTTGAAAATATTGATACAACAGCAAATACATTTAAACTCGGTGTTCTGAGAGATGAAGACTTTGATTATGTCACAAGTGATAACGAAAAGAAAGTTGCATTTACTCAGGCGAGACAGCTCTGGTATTATGACTATAATGATGGAACAATAACCAATGTATATGGGTTTTGTCAGGGCGATAACTATACTGACAGCAGAGTGACCTATGATGATAATAACATTAAAGTGTTGAAGATGGATGATGATGGAGATCTGGTCTTTGCGGTATATGGGTACATGAATCGTGGAGTGCATGAGGGGAAGGTTGGAATCTGTGTCTACAAATTCACAGCATCCAAGGACAAAATGGAAGAAGTCCTGTTTATTGAGAATAACAAGGCTTATAATATTCTGAAGGCAGATATGGAAAAACTTCTATACTTGAATGATAAGGATGAATTTTATTATTTCGATAATGACTGTGTGGTAAAGGTGGACACGAAGACCATGAAGTCGGAAATTTTCATCGAGGATGTGTTAAATGAACATTTGGCTGTATCCGAGGATCATCATCTGATTGGCTATCCAGACCAGCTGCTGCCGGAAAATACCCGGAAAGTAACGGTGCTCAATCTGGATACAAAAGAGAGTCGTGAAATCACTGCAGAAAGTGATGAACGGTTGGAAAATATCGGATTTGTGGAAGAAGATCTGATTCTTGGAAGAATCAAAGAGTCGGATATAGAAGTTGCATTGGACAAGACAGTGACATGCCCGATCTCTTCCATTGACATTATTGATTCGAATAACAGGGTGATAAAGTCTTATGGAACGGAAGGAATTTATATTATTGAAGCGGTTGCCAGGGATGGTGTGGTCTATTTAGAACGTGCTTACCGGGAAAACGGTAAATTCGAACCGGCACCTCAGGATTTTATTACTTATAAGGAAGAGGAAAACAGTGATAATATTGCAGTGGTTTATCGATACAGTGACAATGCGTACAATCAGCTCTATCTGAAATTTCCGGACTATTTGTATGTGACCAGGAAACCGAAGCTGATGATTACCAAGCAGGCAGTGAATGAAGAGGATACAACCGTTAAAATCACCTTTGATCATACCAATAAAAAGTTCTATGCTTACGGTCAGGGAAAATATATGACCAATTATCTGAGTCTTAACGCTGCTGTGCGGACTGCATTTGAAAATTCAGGTGTTGTTTTAGATGAAAATGGTGTGATTCTTTGGAGAAAGATTGCAGTAAAGG
>CAJOPP010000094.1 GCA_905236365.1 uncultured Lachnospiraceae bacterium | reverse complement strand
TTCACAGAAAAAGGAAGAAGAGGGAGAATACGTGAGTGAAAGGGAAGTGAAAAATGCAAGGAAACGAGCTACGATACCGATGCAGATCATAAGATGTACTTCCTGTGGCGCAGAACTCGCCATAAACGGGGTGGAGTGCTATAAGGAAGTGGGATCGCAGGCGATTTCCTATACGACGGGAGTTCCGGCAATGATTGGTGCCATGATGTTGCTTACCGGCACATGGAATAAGCCGGGGGTTTATACAGTAGAGGAATTTGATCCGGATCCGTATATGGAGGCACTCAATAAATGGGGACTGCCGTGGCAGATTAAGGAGAATCCGGAGCTGGTAGATTGAGTTACAAAATATTTCACAAACTGTTCTGAAGATATTTGGAAACTGTTTTGTAACTGCAACTGACGGCACATGTTTCATACAAAAGTATAGGTGATTTAGAATAAGAACAGGAAAGGAAAGTAGGATCATGAAGGAAGGCTCCTACAAAGAGGATGATGCAGATTGAACAGATGCGGACACCGTTTTTTCTGGTGGATGAAAAGAAATTGATTCAAAATCTGGAAATTTTAAAAGAAATACAGGATGATACAGGATGCAAAATTCTACTGGCACAGAAGGCATTCTCCATGTTTGCATGCTATCCTTTGATCAGCAGATATCTGGCGGGTACCACGGCCAGCGGATTGTATGAGGCAAGACTGGGAAAAGAAGAATTTGGAGGAGAGACCCATATTTATTCTCCGGCATACAGGGAAGATGAGTTTGACGAAATCTTAGCTGTAGCGGATGATATCGTGTTCAACAGTCCGGCACAGGTAAAATGTTACGGGAAACGGGCAAAAGCAGCGGGAAAATCTATCGGACTTCGAATCAATCCGGAATGTTCCACCCAGGAAGGACACGCAATCTATGATCCCTGCGGAGAGGGTTCCAGACTGGGTACGGTACTTTCTCAGTTTGATGAGAGTCTGCTTCCACTATTGGATGGGTTCCATTTCCATACCCTCTGTGAACAGAATTCCGATGATCTGGCAACAACGGCAAGAGCAGTAGAAGAGAAATTCGGTCGATATCTATCCGGCAGAAAATGGCTCAATATGGGAGGTGGACATCATATTACCCGTGAAGACTATGACCGGAAAATGTTAAAGGAAGTGATCCGGCATTTTCAAGACACCTATGGGGTACAGGTGTATTTAGAACCGGGAGAAGCGGTGGTATTAAATGCAGGTTGTTTGGTGTCAGAGGTATTGGAGGTTGTGCAAAATGATATGGAGATTGCGATTGTGGATACTTCCGCAGCCTGCCATATGCCGGATGTCCTGGAGATGCCGTACCGCCCACCGTTGAAGGATTCGGGAAAGCCACATGAAAAGGCATATACCTATCGATTGGCGGGTCCTACCTGTCTGGCGGGTGATGTCATTGGAGACTACTCCTTTGATCAGCCGTTAAAGAAAGGGGATCGGATCATATTGGAGGATATGGCACTCTATACAATGGTGAAAACCAATACCTTTAATGGGATGCGATTACCGGATATCGCCATTCAAAAGGTGGATGGAAGTATTCAAATGATCAAAAGGTTTGGATATAAGGATTTTAAATACAGGCTTTCTTAAATACAGGGTTGATAATGCAAAGAAAAGGTAGTATATTTAAAAGTAGAAGAATACTGTGAGTTTTGATGCTGTTTCCACATCTTCGTATCTATTCAGCTATAATAAAAAAATAAAAGAAAGAAAAAGGAGGAGTAAGATGAAAAAAAATAGTGTGAAAGGAAATACAATAAAATCCATGACAAGAATGTTAGGAATCCTGTTACTGTTTATTGCGATTTGGATACAATCCGATACAGTGTATGCGGATAATTCGAATATTGTGTTTAGCAATATTACAAGCAATTCTGTGCATGTAGACTGGTCCGGTGTGATAAAAGAATATCAGAATAGTGTTTATCAAATTTCATCAGTTAAGTATGTCTTTTTGTCATTGGACAAGGAACTATATATTAAGGAAAATGCAACAGAGACATCTGCTGATTTTTATAATTTGCAGGAAGGTGAATATTATAATTTTGAAATGTATCTATATAAAGAAGATGGTGATTGGTTCTTTGAGTATAATTCTTTTAATACACCGGGAACGTATCAGTTTCTGAAAGAAACAACCGGAGTTGTCGTAGTACCGGGCAATTCATCGTTGACTGAGGTACAACAGCCGGGTGTGGATGTATCCAATAAAACACCACGCACCCCTGCACAGTCGGTAGCTCCGCAGCCGGTTGTTTCACAACCACAGCCTACAATATCGAAACCGTTTGTCACAACCCCATCCGTAGACATGGCGGTGCTAATAGATGGTACAGCCTATATAACCGCAAAAAATTACGGGAATGCAGAGGGTTTGGAGTTCCGACTTTGTGATAAGAAGACGAATAAAGTGGTTGCTACAGATAGCAATTTCAATTCTCCGACTATAACTTTTTACAATGTGAAAGAAAACAAAATCTATTATGTTCAGGTCAGAGCTTTTCA
>CAJOPP010000093.1 GCA_905236365.1 uncultured Lachnospiraceae bacterium | reverse complement strand
AATGTTACGCATCTGCTTTTTAAAAATAATCATAACAAAGGTTACTCTTTATGTCAACTCCTAATTACACTTTTTGCTATTTTGAAGTTACAGTTCACTCGTTAGCCAGTAAACAGTAACCCTCTGATTCTTTATTTTTAATAATATGTGTATATTTTATTGCATTTTTTCTATATTTTTTGTATAATATTTATATTATATGTTGATTATTCACAAATCACAGCAAATTTCAAGAAAGGATGTATAGACATTATGGATATTAGAGAATTTTTAGATGTACAACATTTAGAACAACTTATGCAAGATTGGTCCGATGCAACAGGACTTGCAACAATTGCAGTCGACAACGACGGAAAATACATCACAAAACCAATCAATTTCACCGATTTTTGCACAAAATATACCAGAGGTTCTACTGAAGGATTAGAACGTTGCAAAAACTGTGATACGAATAATTCCGGAACATACCATTGTCACGCCGGCTTAATGGATTTCAGCATTGATCTTAAGATAAACGGACAGAAAGTTGGTGCTGTTATCGGCGGTCAAGTTCTGCCAGCCGAACCGGATGATGAAAAATTCCGCAAGATTGCTGAAGAATTAGGAATTGATCCTGACGAA
Organism: uncultured Lachnospiraceae bacterium; assembly: GCA_905236365.1. Lineage (GTDB taxonomy): Bacteria > Bacillota > Clostridia > Lachnospirales > Lachnospiraceae > CAG-590. The sequence goes on along the minus strand of CAJOPP010000093.1, from coordinate 8,914 downwards.
TATATTGATGCATTACACAAAGTACCGATTCGCTCCGAACCTGCAATTCAAGCTTCCGCCAAACTGCTCGGTGACATCGTAAATTCTTTGGTTTCATCCGACTATCAGCGTTCACTAGACTCTGACAAGATTTATACTTTGGACGAAGATGTAGCACGTGCTGTCAGTTTAATTGAAGAAATCAACGAAAAATCATATCAGCTCGACAAAATTGAGAGCAAGCAAAATATCCTTTCTCTTAATGCATCCATCGAAGCTGCAAGAGCAGGCGAATTTGGTCGTGGTTTTGCCGTTGTTGCCAGTGAAGTCGGAAAATTAGCTGTCAATTCCGGTGAAATCAACAAATCCATCAAGCAGTCCTTAAAGGAACTTACAAGTGCAATCAAAGAATTAGAAAACCTGATTATAAAATAATTAGTTACACATCGCTTTTGGATATTACAAGTTCATCCCATATTTTTTCCTCAAAAATGCCTCATCAAGTATTTTGTACCTGGTGAGGCATTTAACCTGTCTGCTTTTGTATGTGCACGAAAGGGCTTGTTCCCACTCCGAAGTATTGTTTCTCTCTCCGCCTGCGTTTCCCTTACAGAAGGGGACATTTCCATACAATTATACACATTCTTTCCTGTATAGTTTACTTTTAATATTCAAACTTCTTTTCAAAATATGTTTTCAGATCTTCAATCTTCACACGTTCCTGTTCCATAGTATCACGATCACGCACCGTTACAGCACCATCCTCTTCCGACTCAAAGTCATAAGTTATACAGAACGGAGTTCCAATCTCATCCTGTCTTCTGTATCGTTTTCCAATATTACCACGATCATCATATTCACAATTATAAGTCTTAGACAATTCAGTAAAGATTTTTTCAGCACCCTCATTCAACTTCTTCGATAGCGGAAGCACTCCGATCTTGACCGGTGCCAATGCCGGATGGAAATGAAGAACCGTTCTGGTATCTCCTCCTTCCAATTCCTCTTCATCATACGCAGAACATAAGAATGCTAACGTAACACGATCTGCTCCCAAAGATGGTTCTATTACATATGGAATATATTTTGTTTTCTTTTCATCATCAAAATAATCCATCGGTTCCCCGGAAGTATTCTGGTGCTGCGTCAGATCATAATCTGTACGATCAGCAATTCCCCATAATTCACCCCAACCAAACGGGAACAAATATTCAATATCTGTTGTAGCCTTACTGTAGAAGGACAATTCTTCTTTATCATGATCTCTGTATCTGGTCTCCTCCTGATTCATGCCAAGATCTTTCAACCAATCAATACAGAATTGTTTCCAATATGCAAACCATTCAAGATCTGTATCCGGTTCACAGAAAAATTCCAACTCCATCTGTTCAAACTCTCTTGTGCGGAATGTGAAATTACCAGGTGTAATCTCATTTCGGAATGATTTTCCAATCTGCCCGATACCAAATGGTATCTTCTTTCTGGAAGTTCTTTGTACATTCTTGAAATTAACAAAAATACCCTGTGCCGTCTCAGGTCTCAAATAAATTGTATTCTTTGCGTCTTCTGTAACCCCTTGAAAGGTCTTGAACATTAAATTAAACTCACGAATATCTGTAAAATTATGTTTTCCACAAGAAGGACAGCTAATTTCATTCTTCTCAATATAATCAGCCATCTCTTCATGAGACCATGCATCAACAGATCCTTCTATTGTAATCCCTTTCTCTGCCATATAATCTTCAATGATTTTATCTGCACGAAATCTTTCATGGCATTCCTTACAATCCATCAATGGATCCGAGAAACTTCCAAGATGACCAGAAGCAACCCATGTCTGCGGATTCATCAGTATTGCACAATCTACACCCACATTATATGGATTCTCCTGGATGAACTTCTTCCACCAGGCTTTTTTTACATTATTTTTCAGTTCAACACCAAGATTTCCATAGTCCCATGTATTGGCAAGTCCACCATAAATCTCAGAACCCGGATATACAAAACCTCTTGCCTTTGCTAATGCCACAATCTTTTCCATTGTCTTTTCCATGTTAAAACCCTACCTTTTCTGTATTTTATATTACTTATAAATAATAATTGCCGTACCATTTCCTGATGACTTTGCAATATCATCTTTCACAGAGAATTCTTCATTATAATATTGAATCTCTCCATCTACTACAAGATCTGTTGCTTCGCTGATCATCAATACCTTCGATTCATCTATTTCCTTAAAATCTGCAACCCCAACAACCTCACCTTCACTTGAAGTGTAAGAACCTTTAAAATCTGATTCCTGGATATTTACAAAATCATCTAATTTATAATTCAGTGAATTGAATCCATTATAACTTTCTATATCTTCATACTTCAAGACCAGCTTGACTTTACTCAAATCCTGTGTATCAATTGTTTTTTTACTCACTTTTTTGCCACTGACCTCATTATAAGCATCAATCTGCTCTTCAATATAGGCATTGATTTCCTCTTCTTTCACAGAAGAGTTCTGAAAATCTTCCACCGCAACTTCCACAAGCGATCCATTTTTGTTAATAATCAGTGTATTTGTATCGTAATCCTTTACATAATTGTCACAACCTGCAAGAGTCCCTGCAAACACTACTGTTGCAAACATTAAACATATCCTTTTCATTTTCTACACCTCTGATTAACTATTCATTGTAAACTACGATTTCAACTTATACATTTTACACAGAAATGAACAATATTTCAAGATAAAGACGCAAGAATTTCTAAAGAGTTGAATTTTTTCGGTACATGCTTTACAAAATATTGTCCGACAATATGTTCCAGCTGTTCCATAACCACCTCTGATACTTGAAAGGTATATAATTTATCCAATGTACTGCTTAAAATATATTGAAGCGTATACACCGTCGATTCCGCCAGAGAATAACTTCCCTTGGCATATTTCACACAATTTTCACATATCAATCCATCATGTGCCAATTCAAATGCTGACACCTTTTCTGCTTTGCAACGAACACAGGAAAAGGCCGCCATGGCCTCTCCATCAAAAGCAAGTACTTTCAATTCAAAAATTCTTCGAATCAACGGGTTCGGTATTGTCGCTTTCCCCAGTGCCTTCAGGGTCATATAAAGAAGATTCAGGATATTGATATCTCCAATCCCTTCTACACAAAGATATTCCAATACATCACAAAAATAGGTTCCATAACAAATATTTTCTATATCATTTTTTACATCCAGAAAATATTCCTTAATCTCGCCCCCCAAAAAGCGATAGGCATCAAATCCTTCTAAGAGAGTAAATGTTCCAAAATTAAATGGTTCACTCACTCCAAGATATGGACTGTTCGGCTTTCGTGCTCCCTTTGCAAAGGCAGTGATCTTCCCTCTTTCTTTCGTGAGAATAACCAACCGCTTATCGTAATCTCCCACCACCGTACTACTGAGTACAATACCGGTCAGTTCTATTTTATCATGCATCAATACCGCCTCCCTGCCTTTTAGTAATCGGCATCCTGATATCCATAGTTTTTCAACAGAAATTCGCTATCCCGCCAATCTTTTTTTACTTTTACCCAAAGTTTCAGATTGACTTTTGTACCCAAAAGATTTTCGATATCCTGCCTGGCATGTGTTCCGATCTTTTTTAACATGCTGCCCTGTTTTCCAATAATAATCCCTTTATGGGAATCCCGTTCACAAATAATGGTTGCATCAATATCTACGATTTTGCCATTCGCACGATCTTTCATACGGTCAATCACCACGGCAATCCCATGTGGTACTTCCTGATCCAGACTGTGCAAAGCCTTTTCCCGAATGATTTCTGCAACAATAGCTCGTTCCGGCTGATCTGTAATCGTATCTTCATCATAGTATTGCGGACCTTCTTCCAGATAGGAGAAAATTGTTTTGATCAGTTCATCAGTATTTTTGTCCTTCAAAGCCGAAACAGGCACAATTTCCTTAAAATCATAAACTTCCTTATAAGTATCGATTGCTTTAAAGATATCTTCTTCCTGTACGGTATCTGTCTTATTGATCACCAGAATGACCGGTGTCTGTACTCTTTCCAGTTTTTCAATAATATAGCGTTCACCGGCTCCGATAAATGTAGTAGGTTCCACCAGCCACAGAATCACATCCACTTCCTTTAAGGTATTTTCTGCAGCATTCAGCATATACTCTCCAAGCTTATTCTTTGCTCTGTTGATTCCCGGTGTATCAAGAAATACGATTTGTCCCTCTTCTCCTGTATATACCGTTTGAATCCGGTTTCTGGTGGTCTGAGCCTTTTTGCTGGTGATTGCTATCTTCTGTCCAATCAGATGGTTCATCAATGTTGACTTACCTACATTTGGTCTTCCAATAATCGTTACAAAGCCTGACTTAAACTGTTTCATTTTTTCTCCTTTTTTTATCTGTCATCTATTATCATATCATGTTTGCTCTACTTCTTCTGTTTTTCAGAGTTTTCTTTTTCTTTAACTTCATCCATGTACGAAAGCGCTTCTTCCGGAACTTTTTTCCCCTTTCCAAGCACTTCTGCGCACTCTTCTTTTTCCCATTTTTTTCTTTCTTTATGTTCTTTTCTCCTGCGACGGAGCCTTTTTGCAATCTTAAAAATAAAAAACAGAATTGCTGCCCATATCAGCAGATACGGTAGTGAAACAATAAACCACACAATAAAATTCTCAAGATCTGTTTTTATATCCCGAAAAGAACTTTCCAATCCTGTTTTTATTTTTGAAAAAAGAGTGCTGTCATCAATTACAACCGTATAATTCACTTCTCTCAATGTAATAGAAACGGTACTATATGCAACCAGATCATCATAAAGATTTTTCTTTCCTTCATAACTTTCTAATTGATAGCGAACTTCTGTCAGGCGATCCTCCAAGGCAATAATCACATCCAGACTGTCAGCCTGTTCTACCAATTCGTTCAACCGTTTCTGTTCTGTTTTCAGAGAAGCAATCCTGCTTTCGGTATCCGTATATTCCAAGGTGACATCTTCTGCTGATTCCGACTGGCTAATCAGCGTTCCAATCTCGCCAATCTCCTCCGCAAAGTCATCGCTGACTTCTGCCGGAATCCTGGCAGTCAGATTGAGACTACGGCTGTTCGTTCCCTGGATTTCCGACTCCGAAACATAACCCTGATACGCTTCAATCTGCCGTTTCAGATATGCATAGGCATCATCAAAGGATTCCGTTTCATAATCATAAGAATACCGTTTTATAATTTTCTTTTTGTCATTCTTCTTTTCCACCAGACTGTTTTTTGAAATATCAGTAACCTCTGTATCTGCTGCACTGCTGTCATCATCCGAAGATTTCATTTCAGAATCTGCAAAACCATATGTACTTTCCTCATACTCATATGCAGAATCTGCGGTATCATATCCACTTTCATAGGACGCATCATACGAAGACGTCGTTGCTGTATCCGCATATTTCGAAGAGCCACACCCCGTCATATTGCCAACCAATAGAAGAAATGTCAGAAACGATATTGCTGATTTTCTCACAGGCAATTGATAATTTGCAAATATCATCTGTTTTTTCATTTTCCCTCTCCTCCTTTTTTACTATATCAAAATAGTGTTTATTTTCATTGTAAATGTTGCAAGAAAATAAATTTCCACCTATGAATCCGGCACTTCCAATCACTTTTATATTGATAAGCAGCATACAAATTCACAGGCAAAGCTCCCCTCCATATTCTTAATCAATTGTATCTGTTCTGCAGGGCTGAACAGATACGCAACAGGCATGTTGCTGTCGCACATTCCAATATGCCTGTTGCATCGTAAAATATACATTTTCTTACGCATCTCGCAGTTAATGCGAGATACTGCCTGAACAATCACATCAATTTTATAATGTTTTTGTTTCTGCAAACATTTTTGCTTCTTTCTGGATTTTTTCTTCATCTCCAAGTGCTGCGATCGTCTCCTTTGAAAGGACTGCCTCCAAATATGGAGCCAGTTTGCGAATCGCCTTTACATCCGTTGCCAGAACTTCATCTCGATCTTTTTGCAATTGCTCATCTGTAATCCCGGAAAGATAACATAAAAAGCTATATGAACCTTCACCAGATGGTGTCATCGGAGCATCCAGCTTGCTGATTGCACCAATGATATATTTCACCATATCCCGATCAGTAGCTTCAAAATTCTTCACATAATCTGCAGTCTGCTTATAAACCTGATAGGTTCTTGATAAATTCGGATCTCTGTACGATGTAAAATACGTATCTCCCAAACGATTAAAGCTGCACATACAGCCATATGCACCACCCTTCACGCGAACCTGAATCCACAAATAATCATAGGAAAATATAATCTGTAATACCTGCAATGCACCTGTATATTCCAATCCTTTTTCTTTAAAATTTCCCGCTGTAGCTACATACTGTACCTTGCTTGCTGTTTTAAATCCCTCATTTTTCACTTGAAGCTCCAAATCCTGTGCCACAATATTTTCCTTGTCCCGGTTCATATATTTCTTAAGAGATACTAATGCTTCCTGTACCGTTTTCGTAATATCGTCCTGCCCGGTATACGAAAGGATCAGATTATCCGGTTTTGCAAACGCATGGATTGCCGCTTTAAGATTCTCGCAAATCTCTTCATATTTTTCTTCAAAATTCTTATTAAGATCAGATACAAACTCATAGAAGGTAATCCCCTCTAACAATTCCTTCAAATAAGCCGCCTTTGAAAAATATGACATTGTGCGATTCGCCATAGATACATGCCCGCTATCCGAAATACTCATCTTCATTTGAGATACCAGTTCTGCCAACACTTCTTTCATTCGCTTTTTATCCATAATATGAGAAGTGAACAGAATCTCTTCCATAAGGGCTAATGCATCTGCAAGGTTCTCATTTAACACCTTTGTGCGAATGCTCAGACTTGCTTTATACTCGCCAAGCTCCTTCTCCACTCCAATTGTGCTCACACTGCAACCAATTCCACCCGTTTTTAAGTCAATCTCATTTGCAAGGCTTCCATAGCTGTGCCGATCAGTATCCACCTCTTTGTATAATGCTGTCAAAAGTGAAACATACGGAAGCAGTTCAACCGGAACCGTATTGAGTGAAAAATAATACTCTACATAAGCAATCCCATTGGTAAAAATATCATGGGAAACAATCGGAACACCCTCTACCATATCCACTTTATTCTTAATATGATATGCCTCCTTCCCAATATCAGACAGCTCTAATAACGGAATCTTCAGCAAATCTTCTTCCGGCGAAGGTTCCGACTGATAATCGTTCAGTTCCTTTGTCTGCCGTACTAATGTATTCAATTCATCCTTTGTCAAACCTTCTTTATAAGCTGCCAGCTTCTTCGCAACTTTCTGCTCTAACTCTTTATTCATCCCCTTTTTAGGAATTGCTGTTACAATGGTCTTGTGAGTATTGCAAAGAACATACTCCTTTAACAGATTCGTAAAATAATCTGTTCCAATCTGTTTCTTTAGAAATGCAAATTCCTGATTGAATTTCAAATACATAAACGGCTCATCATCATCATACAACCAACTGTTAAATGCATTCAATCCATACATCAGTCCTTTTGGATATCGTCCATAATTTGCTTCTTTTAACTTAAATTCAAAATGATTGAGGGATGCCTCTAATACTTTATCGTCAAATCCATTCTGGATAATGGAAGAAAGCGTATCCTCAATGATTGTTACAAACCTGTCCTTATCTTCTGTTTTACACCCTTTTGCCACTATGGAATAAAACGGTTGCTGCATACTCTCATCATAAGAACTGAACACATCATTACTAATTTCTGCATCCACCAATGCCTTCTTGATTGGTGCTCCCGGAACATCAATCAACGCATAATCCAATATCATAAAAGCCAGATTCAATGTTCTGTTCAAGCTGCTTCCAATCACAGAATTATAACTGAAATACGTATTATTCTCTTCCTCCTCCGCATCTGCAAGAGGATAATTGGTAGTAATTTCTCTGACTTTATCAAAACTCTTCTGCATTGCAATTGTAGAATTGATTTCCTGATATTCAAAATTCTTCAAATATTCTTCATGAATAAACGAAAGCTCTTTCTCCACATCTACATTTCCATACAAGTAGATGTAACTGTTGGATGGATGATAGAACTTCTTATGAAATTCCAAAAATCCCTCATAGGTCAGTTCCGGAATTACGCTTGGATCCCCTCCCGAATCTCGTCCGTATGTGGTATCCGGCAAAATAGAACTCTGAATCGCCTGCATCAGCTGTTGTTCTGCCGAAGAATACGCACCTTTCATTTCATTATAGACAACACCATTATACGTAATTGCATCCTCTTCTTTTTCTAAATGATAATGCCAACCTTCCTGTTTTAAAATTTTGTCATTTGAATATATATTCGGATAAAAGACGGCATCCAGATAAACATCCATCAGGTTATGAAAATCCTTATCGTTCACAGATGCAATCGGATATACCGTCTTGTCCGGATAGGTCATAGCATTTAAAAATGTATTCAGCGAACCTTTCGCCAATTCCACAAACGGATCTTTTACCGGAAATTTTCTGGAACCACAGAGTACAGAATGTTCAATGATATGCGGCACACCGGTATTATCAGACGGTGGTGTTCGGAATCCGATGGTAAAAACCTTATTCGTATCATCATTACGAACCACCATTACGCGAGCTTTCGTCTTATCATGTTCCAACAGGCTTGCTGTTCCATTTAATTCTTCAATATATTCTTCTTTTACTAATGTATAATTTGCAATATTCAATGTTTTCCCTCCTGATTTTTATAGCATTCGTGGTGTCCGATCCTTCTGATACACTATTTTTCATCCACATAACATATCGAATTCCACGTTTGAAACATATACATATAATCTATTTATATGTATATATCTCCACTAACATACTATACCATTCATTT
>CAJOPP010000092.1 GCA_905236365.1 uncultured Lachnospiraceae bacterium | reverse complement strand
CTGAAAAAAGCATACAGAGTTCTCGCTAAGAAGTACCATCCTGATGCAAACCCTGGAGATACAGTAGCAGAAGAAAAGTTTAAGGAAGCTACAGAAGCTTATACAATTCTTTCAGATAAAGAAAAGAGAGCAAAATATGATCAGTTCGGCTGGGCAGCATTTGATCCTGCTGCCGGCGGAGGCGGATCAGGATTCGAAGGCGGATTCGATTTTGCAGATATGGGAGATATCTTTGGAGATATCTTCGGAGATATGTTTGGTGGTGGAAGTCGTAGGCAGTCTAACGGTCCGATGAAGGGTGCCAATATCAAGACTTCGGTTCGGGTTAAATTTGATGAGGCTGTATTTGGCTGTCAGAAAGAATTAGAACTGCCATTAAAAGATGAATGTGCTGTTTGTCATGGAACAGGGTCTCAGCCAGGTCATAAACCGGAAATGTGTATGAAGTGTAATGGAAAGGGTCAGGTCGTCTATACACAGCAGTCTTTATTTGGAGTTGTGCGTAATGTTCAGACTTGTCCGGAATGTAGTGGAACTGGTAAAGTGATCAAGTATAAATGTACCCAGTGCTCTGGAAGTGGTTATGTAAAGAGTAAGAAAAAGATACAGGTGGTAGTTCCTTCGGGAATTGATAATGGACAGAGTATTCGAATTCGTGAAAAAGGAGAACCGGGTACGAATGGCGGAGAAAGAGGAGATTTACTGGTTACTGTATTAGTAGACAGACATCCTCAGTTCCAACGTCAGGAATACGATTTGTTCTCTACAGAACCAATTACCTTTACACAGGCTGCACTTGGTGGACAGATTGTAATCAATACAATTGACGGTCCGATTGATTATGAGATTCCGGCTGGAACCCAGACGGATACGAAAATCAAATTAAAAGGAAAAGGTGTTCCAACTTTACGGAATAAAAATGTCAGAGGAGATCATTATGTTACCTTAGTGGTACAGGTTCCGGATAAATTGACAGAAGAACAGAAAGATATTTTGAATAACTTTGAGGAAGCGACTGGAACGACGACGAGGCGCTCGACAGAATCGTCAGGAAACTTTAGTTTTGGCGGGCACAAGAAAAAAGGAAAAAAGAAATAATTGTAACTGTTCAGGTAGCATTTACTGCGAGATGTGTACGAAAGTGTATATTGTACGATACGACAGGCATATTGGAATGTGCGTGAGCACCATGCCTGTCGCATATCTATGAAGCGTAGCTGAATAGATACAAATAGTTTTAAACAGACACGGGTTAGTTGTAAATATTTGTGTGCAACTAACCCGTTATTTATTGATATCATCTATTGATTTTTTCTTTTTCAAGCGATACAATAGCATTTGGATTTAAAAATTGATCAAAAGAGAAAACAATCAAAAAATAAATCTAAAAGAAATTGACTATATCAAAGAGTAAGGAATGAGTGGATGCAACGATGAAGTGGACAAAAGTAACAATTGAGACAACAACTGCTGCGACGGATATGCTTAGTTATGTTCTGGGAGAATACGGTGTGGAAGGAATTGAGATTGAAGATAAGATTCCATTATCAGAAGCAGATAAGAAGGCAATGTTCATAGATATTCTGCCGGAACTGCCGCCGGATGATGGTATTGCATATATATCCTGTTATATTGATGATAAGATTGATACGAAGGAATTATGTCAGTATATCGGTGAGCAGCTGAAAGAAATGTCAGAATATATGGAAGTGGGAACCGGAAGAATATCTATTGGCGAGACGGAGGATAAAGACTGGATGAATAACTGGAAAGAGTTCTTCCATCCGTTTCGGTTAGAAGATAATATTGTAATCCAGCCAACATGGACGGAAGAAGCTGAGGTGAAGCCGGGGGATGTTGTGATTCAAATTGATCCAGGAACTGCTTTCGGAACAGGTTCGCATGAGACGACCAAACTTTGCATTGCAAATTTGAAAAAATATATACGTCGGGACGGCAGTACTGAAGTGCTGGATGCGGGCTGTGGAAGTGGCATTCTATCCATTATTGCCATGAAGCTTGGAGCAAAGCGGGTATATGGTATTGATATTGATGAATTAGCGGTAAAAGCAAGTAAAGACAATTTGTTATTGAATCAGATTTCGGAAGAAGATTTTGATATTGTAAAAGGGGATGTGATTGGTGACAAAGCCTTTGCTGAAAGTGTTGCAAAGATTGGACAATATGATATTGTGGTTGCAAACATACTTGCAGATGTGATCATTCCGCTATCGGAAGTTATTCGACCGTTTATGAAAGAGAATGGTGTATTTATTGCGTCAGGAATTATTAATACAAAGGAAACAGCGGTAAAAGAAGCCCTGCTGATGAATGGTTTTGAAATACTGGAGACTACCTATATGGGCGAATGGCTGTCGATAGTGGCAAATTGACAAGTGTAAAAGTTTTAGAATTATAGTTCTGAAGTGGGCACTGATAGCTTTGCTATCAGTGTATTTTTATATTTTGATTGATAGAACAGGGAGAAGAAAAGAATGCATCAATTTTTTAAAAAAAGTAGTGAGATGAATGAGACTCCGCTGGCAATTACTGGAGATGATTATAATCATATCAAAAATGTACTTCGGCTGAGATGTGGGGAGGAAATTTTAGTTAGTGATGGGGCGGGAAAAGAATATATTTGCAGGATTGAAGATTATCTGGAAGAGAAAGGTATGGCACTTCTTAAAATTACAGATGTATTTGCTTCTGCACAAGAGCTTCCGACACGGATTACATTATTTCAAGGTTATCCAAAAGGTGATAAAATGGACACGATTGTGCAAAAAGCAGTCGAGTTGGGGGTTTTTGAAATTGTTCCTGTTATAATGAATCGAAGTGTTGTTAAATTAGATGAAAAGAAAGCACAAAAAAAAGTAGAACGACTTAATGGAATTGCATTAAGTGCTGCAAAACAGTCTAAACGTGGAATTGTACCGCAGGTTAAACCGGTTATGAAGATGCGGGAGGCGGTTGCTTATGCAGCAGAAAAAGATTATATTATTTTACCTTATGAGAATGCAGAAGGAATAGAGCATGCCAGATGTGTTTTAAAGGAAGTGAAAGGCAAGAAAGAAATCGGGGTATTTATTGGTCCGGAAGGTGGTTTTGAGCCTTTTGAAGTAGAAATGATCAAAGAAATCGGTGGCAATAGTATTACGTTAGGGAAAAGGATTCTCAGAACGGAGACAGCCGGAATAGCAATGATGTCAATTTTGATGTTTTTGCTAGAGGAATAGGTGGAGTTGCGTTATCTTTCTTTTTGAGGAAAGGTGTGTTATAATACTCAAGACAATGTGCGATAAAGGATATCTTTCTTAAATATAGATATGAGTATATTTTTGATATAATATTTTATATTGTGTGGTGAAAAATTATATGAGAAAGAAAATGAAATATATATGTGTTTTGCAATTGTTTTTAATGGTCTATTCTTTTTTTGGTTTATTTTCCAAAATGGCTTCACAGGAAGATTTTTTATCCTGGAAATTTATTATATATTATGCCGTGGTGATATGTAACCTTGGAATCTATGCGATTGTATGGCAGCAGATACTAAAAAGAATATCGTTGGTTGAAGCATATGCAAATAAGGCTGTAATTATAATATGGGGAATTCTTTGGGGAAAGATTTTTTTTCAGGAACAGATTACTTATAATAAGATTGTGGGTGCACTTATAATTATTTGTGGAATCATATTGGTGGTGTCGGATAAGGAGGAGAGTTGTGAATAAGTATATTATGATATATTTTTTTTCAGTACTGATTTCTTCTGCTTCCCAGATCTTATTAAAAATAAGTGCAAAGAAACAATATGATAATCGATGGAAAGAATATCTGAATGCCAGGGTTATAATTGCATATGCAATATTTTTTTGTTCCAGTATTTTAACCATATATGCCTATAAGGGAGTGCCTATGTCAACGGGAGTGGTGATTGAATCGAGTGGATATATTTTTGTTACGTTTCTCAGTTATATCTGCTTGCATGAGATTATTGGAAAAAGGAAATTTTTAGGAATGCTGTGTATAGTTACTGGGATTATTTTTTTTGTTAAATGAGGTTTTATGGACAAAAGTTTTTTATACAGTGCAAGTTTATGAGCAGAAGTGAGAGGAAGGTGTAAGATGTGATACCGTTTAATAAGCCACCTTATGTTGGAAGGGAAGAGGAGTATATCAGGCAGGCAATTCATAATTGCAAGATTAGTGGAGATGGTGACTTTACAAAAAAATGTAACAAATGGATGGAGAACTATGCTAATATAGAGAAAGCGTTGCTTATGACGTCCGGAAGTGCTGCGTTGGAAATGAGTGCAATGCTTTGTGATATTCAGCCGGGAGATGAAGTGATTATGCCTTCTTATACGTTTGTTTCAACTGCAAATGCGTTTGCTTTGCGGGGAGCGAAGATTGTATTTGTGGATATTCGACCGGACACGATGAATATTGATGAAAATCTGATTGAAGATGCAATTACGGATCGAACAAAAGTGATTGTACCGGTACATTATGCCGGAGTCGGATGTGAAATGGAACAGATTATGGACATAGCTGTAAGACATGGTATCAAAGTTGTGGAGGACGCAGCGCAGGCGGTATATGCAACCTATAATGGAAAACCGCTTGGAACCTTTGGCGACTTTGGATGTTTTAGTTTCCATGAAACTAAGAATTACAGTATGGGCGAGGGTGGCGCCATTCTGATCAGAGATAAAGAAAATATAGAGAAGGCAGAAATAATCAGGGAAAAAGGAACTAATCGCAGCCAGTTTTTTCGAGGGCTGGTTGATAAATATTCGTGGGTTGAGGTTGGATCTTCGTATCTTCCAAGTGAGCTGAATGCAGCATATTTGTGGGCACAATTAGAATGTGCAGAAAAAATAAACATGGAACGTTTGAAATGTTGGAATCAGTATTACAAAGAACTTCAGAATTTGGAAAGAAAAGGGTATATTTCGTTACCGTATGTTCCGGAAAAATGTAAACAGAATGGGCATATGTTTTATATTAAAGTTGCGAATCTGGAAGAACGTACAGAATTGATAAAGTATTTATATCAAAAAGATATTTATGCAGTATTTCATTATGTACCATTACATAATTCTAAAGCAGGAAAAAAATATGGTGTTTTTTGCGGGGAAGATCGTTTCACTACATTGGAAAGTGACCGGCTTGTGAGACTGCCGATGTATTATGGATTAACAGAGCAGCAGATTACTTATATTGTAGGAGCAATAGTGGATTTTTATAAGAATAAATAATGAATATGGTTTGGATTATATGTGAAGACTGAAAGCAGAGAGGGAATTATAAATGGATGGCTTGAAGAATTTTATGAAAAAAAGATGGATTTATTTTGTTGCGTTTGCGTTACCTTGGGTTATAGGAATCATACATGCATTGACAGGAAATGGCTGGTTATGGGGAGGGGAAGGAAGTATTCTAAAGGGAGACATGTCTTTGCAATTGGTGCCATTTCATTATGGATTGTGGGATAAGCTTCATCTGGGAGAGTCTTTGGATTATACATGGAATGTTGGAGGAGGACTTGATTATCATGCCATTCTGGGATATGCGTTATCACCATTTTCACTATTGGCAATGTTGCTTCCAAGAGATAGTATTCCTTATGTTGTGCAATTGATCATGATTTTAAAGTGGTCATTTGTTAATGTTAGTATGGTATTTTTCTTTTATCATACCAAATATAATACACTAAAAGAACATAAGCAGATCGTATCTTTGTATCTTGGACTAATTATTGGCTTGAGCAATGGAATGATTAATTTTGTAGGTTATATACAATTTAATGATGTTATAATATGTTTTCCGATATTGCTATTGTTAGTAGAGAAAATGGTAGATGAAAAAAAATGGAAATTGTATTATATCCTTATGGCGTTCTGCATGTTTTCAAATCTGTATCTCACGTTTGGAATTTGCATTTTTTTGTTATTTTGGTTTATACTTCAATTGGATTGTGAAGTGCAGGAAAAGGGAAAAAAATTTTTATTGTTTGTGGGGAGTTCTGTACTTGCAGCACTGACAAATCTATCTACAATTTTGAATCAGTTTATATTAGCAGATAACCGATTAGGCACAGAAAATTCAATATCAAAAAAAGAATATATTGCAGGAATGTTAATAAAACCTCAGGATTTTATTAAGCAGCTATTTATTATGGAGCCGATTGCACCAACCGCAAGTATGGATCCTAATATATATTTTTCGATTATTGGAGTAATGCTGGCAGTGCTTTTCCTTTTTGTGAAAGGAAGAAAAAAAATATATATGCTGATTATGTCAGGGATTTTGACGGCAAGTTTTTTCTTTGGTGCGTTGAATATTGTTTGGCATTGTTTTAATGTGCCTAATGCAGTATACCATCGATTTGTTTATTTGTTTATTTTTATGATGGCATTTCTGAATTTGTATGTTATTGTGCATATGGAGGAGATTAAGCTTTGGCATATTATATTTATGGGAGTATTTCTTGTAGTAGCATTTGTATATACTTTTTTACAACTGAAAGTATTTGAACATTTTACAATTTATTTGGCAACGATACTTTTATTAGCTTTATACCTGATGCTTTTTATTCTGTATGTCAGAAAAAGTATTACATATGTGAATATGCTTTTGGTAATATCGATTTTTGGTATTCTGGAGTTGAGTGTGAATGCATGGCATGCTTTTACAAATAGCTTTAACTATATTGCATATTGGGATGAAGGGGGTGGCATTCCTATGATGGAGTTATCCGATCAGATTACAGATTTGAAAGATGGAGAGCGTGTAGGATATACTGTAGAGGGGGAAAATGTTGGGCTTGTAACATCGAAACCTACTACCGGAGTCTTTGTATCAAATATTAATGGCAATACGCGTTTGTTTTATGAGAGCTTAGGAATGGCGACAGCCGGATCGGTAGAATATCACACTTTGGGAGCATCACCATTGATTAATCTTATGATGAATATCCGTTATGGTGTTGGAGCTCATAACATGGAATATAGTGATGCAGAGGTGATAAGTGAGAATAATAGCTATCAATTATATCGAATGAAACGTCTTGCAGGATTGGGGTATATGGTGGAAACATCGATAAAAGATTGGAATATTGGTGACTTAGATAGTTGTTTTGAGGAGCAAAATCAGTTTGTGAAACTCAGTACAGGAAAAGATGATATTTTTAATGTTGTGAAACCGACAATCATTTGCCGGAATATATGGGGTGAAGAAATTGAAAACTCTGAGTATTCAAAAGAGAGAGGGGGGTATCTATATGATTATGAATATCAGTTTGGTAATGATAATGATATGCTTTTGGAAGACTTTACGGTAGAGGAAGACATGGATCTTTATACATGTATTCATTTAGGATCAGGTGCGTATGTGGGTGTATTGATTGATGATGAACCGAAGTATAAGGATTATACCCCGAGTTCGGTGGAAACAATTCATATTGGAAATGTAAAAAAAGGGCAAAAAGTAACAATTTATGAAATTCCAATGAATCCGGTGCCGGGACAAGAGATGATTCTACTTTTGCAGTTCGCCAAATTTGACGAGAAGAATTATGAAAAGGCATATGAATCCTTAAGTAAGAATGTATATAATGTGAATGAAATGGAATCCAATTATGTCAGTGGAACTATTTATGCAGAGGAAGACGGAATTATGATGACCTCTATTCAGGCAGAAGATGGTTTTAGTGTATATGTTGATGGACAGGAAATTACATATGATATAATTGGGAATGCAATGATAGGTGTTCCGTTGAAAGCTGGAAATCATACTGTTGAGTTCCAATATAAAGCATCACGCTCAAAAACAGGGAAAATAGTATCCTTATGTGCTTTTGTATGTTTTATACTAATAAGTTTGATTGAAAGAAAAAAGTATAATAATTCGGAAACATCAGTTGGATAAAAGAGTAGGAGAAAACAATGGAAGTTTATTTTGATAATGCAGCAACAACAAAAATTATTCCGGAAGTGCGTGACATTATGTTGGAGACTATGGAGGAGGAATATGGGAATCCTTCCTCTATGCACTTAAAGGGGGTTGGTGCTGAAAAGTATATTCGATACGCAAAGAATGCAATTAGTAAACAATTGAAATGTGAACCCAAAGAAATCTATTTCACATCTGGCGGAACGGAAGCCAACAATCTGGCATTGATTGGAATTGCAATGGCGAATAAGCGTGCAGGAAATCATATAATTACCACAGGGATTGAACATGCATCGGTCTATAACCCGGTTTTGTACTTGCAGGATTTGGGATTTCGTGTTACCTTTTTAAGGGTGGACTCAGAGGGAAAAGTGGATCTGGAACATTTGAAGGAAGCCCTCTGCGAAGATACAATTATGGTATCGACTATGGCAGTCAATAATGAGATTGGTGCAGTAGAGCCGATTGAAGAGATTGCAAAAATCATCAAGGAGTATAACAAAGAAATTATATATCATGTAGATGCAATACAGGCATTTGGCAAACAGATTCTTTATCCTAAGCGGCTCGGTGTGGATGCTCTTTCTATGAGTGGACACAAGATTCATGGTCCCAAAGGAAGCGGTGCATTATTTGTGGACAGTCATGTGAAGATCAAACCAATCCTCTTTGGTGGAGGTCAGGAAAAGGGAATTCGTTCCGGTACGGAGAATACAACTGCGATAGCAGGTATGGGAAAAGCCTGTGAAATAATGTATCAGCGGTTAGATGAGAATGTTCAGGCAATGAACAGGGTCAAACAGGCTTTGATCTCAGGGGCGACAAAGATAGACGGTGTGAGCGACAACTCAGGTGAGGCACCGCATATCGCCAGCCTGAGTTTTCGAGGGGTTCGCAGTGAAGTGCTGCTCCATGCGTTAGAGGAAAAAGGAATCTATGTATCAGCCGGTTCGGCGTGTTCCTCGAATCATCCGGCGATCAGCGGAGTATTAAAAGCCATTGGACTGGATAAAGAGCTGTTAGAATCGACATTACGTTTTAGTTTTTGCGAATGGAATACGGTGGAAGAAGCAGAATATACGGTTGCTGTGTTACAAGAATTGTTACCGATGCTCCGCCGTTTTACAAGAAAGTAGATTTAAAGAAATGTCAGAGAAGGATATGTTAATATAAGATATGTTGATGTGAGAAATGCCGATAAAAGACATGAGAGAACAGGTTGATGTGGTAATGGAGTATTGAGTAAGTGAGGAATAAAAAAAGAGAGGATAAAGATGGAGTATAAGACTTTTTTGATCAAATATGCAGAGATAGGAACAAAAGGAAAGAACCGTTATGTATTTGAGGATGTTTTGTGCAAACAGATCAAAGAGCATGTGGCACATTTAGGAGAGTTTTCAATTCGAAGAGAGTACGGAAGGATTTTTTTGGAAGCAGAAAGCACATATGATTACGAAGATCTGATCGAAGAACTTCAAAAAGTATTCGGCATTGTAGGAATCTGTCCGATTGTTGTGGAAGAACAGGTTGATTTTGAAGCAATCAAGAAAAAGGCAATTGCTTACATGCAAGAGTCTTACGGAGACCGGGAACTTACATTCAAGGTGAATGCAAGAAGAGCCAATAAGGCATTTCCAATGAAGTCCATGGAATTGAACAGTGAAATTGGTCACTATCTGTTAGAAGCATGTCCGAATCTCCGGGTGGATGTGCATCAGCCTGATGTTTTGTTGAATATTGAAGTAAGAAATCAGGTCTATCTGTATTCAGCTACTATAAAAGGAGCAGGCGGACTACCGGTAGGTACCAATGGAAAAGCAATGTTATTATTATCTGGTGGGATTGATTCACCGGTAGCAGGATACATGATTTCAAAAAGAGGAGTTGAATTAGAGGCGGTTTATTTTAATGCACCTCCTTATACTTCGGAGAGAGCAAAGCAGAAGGTAGTTGATTTGGCCAGAATTGTATCAGGTTATTCGGGAACCATTCGGCTGCATATTGTGAATTTTACGGATATACAGCTTGCAATCTATGAAAAATGTCCGCATGAGGAATTGACAATTATTATGCGCCGTTATATGATGAAGATTGCTGAAAAACTGGCGAAAGAAAATGACTGTCAGGCACTCATTACCGGTGAGAGTATTGGGCAGGTAGCGTCCCAGACTATGCAAAGTCTGGCTTGTACCAATGAAGTGTGTACGATTCCGGTCTTCAGACCATGTATCGGAATGGACAAACAGGAAATTGTTGATATTTCGGAGCAGATTGATACATACGAGACTTCTATTCTCCCGTACGAGGATTGTTGTACCATATTTGTGGCAAAGCATCCGGTTACAAAACCGATTCTTGAGATCATTAAGCGTTCGGAAGAAAAGTTATCGGATGTGATTGATGACTTGATGGAGAAGGCACTGACGACTGTAGAAGTGGTAGAAGCAAAAGTAGAAGACCTGAATAGTGTGGGATGATAAAGAGCTGTTTATGTGCAGTTGATTTAAGTGAACTGGTTGTCGGAAACAGGCAGGGTGTTTTATGATTTGAGGAAATAAAGAAAAAAGGAAAAGGAACTGCATATACAGTTCCTTTTCGGAAGTCGTTTAGATAATGTATGGCTCTAAAGCCTTAAGAATCTCTGTGTCATCACCATCGGCATGGATATTAAGATCAATTGGCTGAGAAATATCCAAACTAAAGATTCCCATAATCGACTTGGCATCAATAACATATCTGCCAGATACCAGATCAAATTCTGCATCGAACTTGGCTATATCGTTTACAAAACTTTTAACTTTGTCGATAGAATTTAAGGAAATTTTAACTGATTTCATGCTGTACCCTCCTACTATAAAGATAATAATACCAAATGGCATTCCTAATATTATGATAACGTTTTGGGTTCTAAAAGTCAATATAGAATACAAGGAAGTTAAAAACATTGTTATTCGATGGTTACATTTATAACAGAAAAGAAGAGAGAATATGAAAAGACGGGAAAAATGTGGAAAATATAAAGCTGCCATTATAAATCTTGGCTGTAAAGTAAATAAATATGAAGCAGATTCCATGAAGGACAAACTGCTTATGGCAGGGTATGATATAGTAGAACCGGAGGAGAAGGCGGATGTATATATTGTAAATACCTGTTCTGTGACAAATATGGCACAAAAAAAATCAAGGCAGATGTTACGCCGGGCAAAGAAGATGAATCCGGAGGCCGTGATTGTGGCGGCGGGGTGCTATGTGAATGCAGAGCATGATACGTTGAAGGAAGAATCATTTGTAGATGTAGTGGTGAGCAACAACTGTAAAAAAGATATTGTTGCAGTCATTACTGAGTATATGGAAAACAAGTCGTCAGGGGATTATTATATTGATATTAACAGAACAAAAGAATATGAGGAGATGGGAAGCTTGCAGGCAGCCTGCATGAATCATCAGAGGGCTTATATCAAGATTCAAGACGGATGCAATCAGTTTTGTTCCTATTGTATTATACCTTTTACAAGGGGAAGAGTGCGAAGCAGGAAGGCAGATCAGATATTAGCGGAGATTCGGAAACTTGCCGGGGAAGGAGTAAAGGAATTTGTGTTGACGGGAATTCATATTTCTTCTTATGGCATTGATTTAAGAGAAAAAGAGTCACAGTATGATGAGGTGATGGAAAACAAAAGCTCTATGCAGAAGAATGGAACACCTGGAGAATCGAACCCGGAGGATACAATTAGCGAGACTACGCAGGAGATTACAGAATTGGGACAGCTTGTAAAGGCAATTGCAGAGATACCCGAAGTTGAACGGATTCGCCTGGGCTCCTTGGAACCACGAATTATCACAGATGCTTTTTTGATGGAATTATCTAAGAGTCAGAAGTTTTGTCCTCATTTTCATTTGTCGCTTCAAAGTGCCTGCAATTCAACCTTGAAGAGGATGAACCGGAAGTATACTATCGAGGAATTTATAGAAAAATGCAGGATGATCAGAGAAGCTTTTGACATGCCTGCAATTACGACTGATGTGATAGTTGGTTTTCCGGGAGAAACAGAAGAAGAATTTGCAACAACAATGGAGAATCTGACCAGACTTGGATTATATGAAATACATGTGTTTAAATATTCTGTTCGTGCAGGGACTGTAGCAGAAAAATTACCGGATCAGGTGCCGGAGAAGATCAAAGGAGAACGGAGCGAAGCATTACTGGCTCTTACGGCAAGACAAAAAGAAGAGTATGAACAGGCTATGAAAGGGTATATGGATGAAGTATTGTTTGAAGAATGTCTGGATACAGGAAAAGAAGACCTGAAGGAGGTGGAACTGATCAATGAAGAAGGAGAGATATCAAAATCTTTTCTTTTAGCAGATGGAAGCAGCAAATATTTCACAGGACATACAAAAAGATATGTTAAAGTGAAAATGTTGGCAAATGATGATGTGATCAACAAAGTTGTGAGGGTGAAATTTGTTTGATTTTATCGTTTTTTTATGAATTTTCTGATGAAATATCGGATGGCTTGTAAGATACGGCTTGCAACTTTTGGAAAATTATATTATCATATAGGTATTGAGATAAGGACGTGATGATATATGAATAATCAGAATACATTTAATACACAATTTGTAGAAGTGGTTAAGGATAACAATTTGTCGGTGTCGGATATTCTTGCACAGGTTTATACAGCTTTATCTGAGAAAGGGTATAATCCGGTCAATCAGATTGTGGGTTATATCATGAGTGGCGATCCAACTTACATCACAAGCTACAAGAATGCAAGAAGTCTGATCATGAAGGCTGAACGTGATGAGATTATTGAGATCCTGTTGGAGAATTATATTGAGACAAGACTTCGAT
Organism: uncultured Lachnospiraceae bacterium; assembly: GCA_905236365.1. GTDB lineage: Bacteria > Bacillota > Clostridia > Lachnospirales > Lachnospiraceae > CAG-590. Next base: position 4,260 of record CAJOPP010000092.1, on the reverse strand, counting down.
AAGAGAACGAATGCAGGAGACCTGTCTGAGCATGTTGTTTTGAAGGTGCTTTGACATAATCATGATAATTGATTATGGAAGTCTTGTTGGAGGACGCTGTTAAGAAAAGATAGAGACAACAGGAGATATAGAATGCGAATTTTAGGGTTGGATTATGGAACAAAGACGGTTGGTGTAGCCATTAGTGATGAGTTGGGAATTACCGCACAGCCGGTAATGACCATAGAACGAAAGTCGGAGAATAAGTTACGAAAGACCTTAGCTAAGATTGAGGAGATTATTGATGAGTATAAGGTTTCTTTTGTTGTGCTCGGATATCCAAAGAATATGAACAATACGGTAGGTCCGCGTGCCAAGGCAACGGAAGAATTCAAAGAACATATTGAGCGGAGGACAGGTCTGCAGGTATTTTTACAGGATGAAAGACTGTCAACTGTAGAGTCGGAGCGAATTCTTATGGAATCCGGAGTGAGAAGGGAACATCGCAAAGAATATGTGGACAAGATGGCTGCGGCAGTTATTCTGCAAAGTTATCTGGATAACATGGAAAGGTAAAGACAGATATATCTGTCTGGAACACGTGACAAAACAAAATAATGCGGTCTGTTGGAAATGACAATCCGGTTTGATCGCTTTGAACTTGGAAGGATTATAGAGAATGGAAGAATTGGATACAATTGAGATTACGTTTGAAGATGGTGAAAAAGTAGAGTTTTTTGTATTAGAACAGACGCAGTTGATGGGTGTGAATTATTATCTGGTAGCACCAAGTGAAGCAGAGGATGACGAAGACGAATGCTATATACTGAAAGAGAATGCAGAGCTGGTAGATGATGAGTTCGGAGAGTTTACATTTGTTGAGGAGGAAGAGGAATTAGAGGTTCTCTATCCGGTTTTTAAGGAATTATTAGAAGATAGTGATATGGAGGTAGAGTTTTGAAAATGAATATGAAAAAGGGTGAGCCACGTAGAAAGAATAAGACAGAGAAGGCTCCCAGCGTGAAGATTATTCCATTAGGAGGTCTTGACCAAATCGGCATGAACATTACTGCGATTGAGTATGAGGATACCATTGTTGTAATTGACTGCGGTTTGGCATTTCCGGAAGAGGATATGTTAGGAATTGATTTAGTGATACCGGATGTTTCATATTTGAAAGAGAATGCCGATAAGGTAAAAGGATTGGTGGTCACTCATGGGCATGAGGATCACATCGGAGGGATACCATATGTCGAGAAGGAACTGAATATGCCGATTTATGCCACTAAGCTGACGATTGGTCTGATAGACAATAAGTTAAGAGAGCATAATCTTTTAAGTTCGGTAAAGCGCAAAGTAGTGAGACATGGACAGACAATCAACTTAGGTTGCTTTCGGATTGAGTTTATTCGTTCGAATCATTCTATTGCGGATTCGTCTGGTCTTGCAATCTATACGCCGGCCGGAATCCTGGTGCATACGGGAGATTTTAAGGTGGACTTTACTCCGGTCTTTGGAGAGACAATTGATCTGCAAAGATATGCAGAGCTTGGGAAAAAAGGTGTTCTTGCACTGATGGCGGATTCTACGAACGTGGAACGGCCCGGTTTTACACCGAGTGAGAAGAAGGTAGGACGTACCTTTGATATCCTGTTTGCGGAGAACAAGAACAGCAGACTGATCATAGCTACGTTTGCATCAAATGTGGATCGTGTGCAGCAGATTATCAACAGTGCGGATAAGTATGGAAGGAAGGTTGTAATCGAAGGAAGAAGTATGGTCAATATCATCAATACTGCTTCGGAACTTGGTTTTATACAGATTCCGGACAATACGTTAATCGGGATTGAACAGATGAAGAGTTATCCGGATGAACAGATTGTGCTGATTACCACGGGAAGCCAGGGTGAAAATATGGCAGCTCTTTCCAGGATTGCAGCAAATATCCATTCGAAGGTGAGCATCAAACCGGGAGATACCGTTATTCTAAGTTCGAGTCCGATTCCGGGAAATGAGAAAGCAGTCAACAAGATCATCAATGAATTGGAGATGAAGGGTGCGAAGGTTATTTTCCAAGATACTCATGTTTCCGGACATGCCTGTCAGGAAGAATTGAAGTTGATTTATGCATTGACAAAGCCACAGTATTCAATTCCGGTTCATGGCGAATATCGGCATCTAAAACGTCATGCAGAACTTGCTATGGAAATGGGTGTTGAGAAAGACAACGTTGTGATACTGAACAATGGTTCGGTTTTGGAATTATCCACAGAACAGTCAAAGGTGGTAGGACATGTGACTGCTCAGGGAATTTTAGTTGATGGTCTGGGTGTTGGTGATGTAGGGAATATCGTTCTTCGTGACAGGCAGCATTTATCTCAGAATGGATTGATTATTGTTGTTGTCACATTAGAGAAGCACAGCAATCTTCTGGTTGCCGGACCGGATATTGTATCCAGAGGATTCGTATATGTCCGGGAGTCTGAGAATTTGATGGAAGAATGTCATGATATTGTGGATGAGGCGTTGAGCAGATGTCTGAATCACAATATTACAGACTGGGGAAAAATCAAGACATCGATCAAAGATGATCTAGGAGAGTTTTTGTGGCAACGTACCAAACGTAATCCTATGATTCTTCCAATTATAACAGAGGTATAAAGTTTGAATATTTGTTGGAATGATAGGGTGATGGCAAGATTACTATAGTTAAAAAAGTAATCGTATTTGCAGATGATTGGTATCTTGCTGTGTTGGGGCAGGAAGTAGAAAGGAAGAAAAGCATGATTACAAAGACCGCTTTAAAACTGAATCAGATCATTAAGGAAAGTGAAGAATATGCCCATTATCAGCAGACGCTGAATAAGGTTCGGGAAAATGAAGATCTTTATCAAGTAATGAATGAATTTCGGAAACGGAATTTTGAACTGCAAAGTTATGATGATGGCATCAATCGTTATGTGGAGATTCATAATTTGAGTCTGGAATATGAACATATCCTGCAGAATCCGGTTGTCAGTGAGTTCCTGATTGCTGAACAGATTTTATCCAGAAAATTAGAAAATGTATACGAAATCATTGCAGATGGTTTAGAACTTGATTATCATTATATGGAGTGAGTATGGTTGGAGAAAAAGAAAAGATGTCAAATATCATATTGGGGATAAGTGTTCGGGTCTTTGTGAATCTTATGCTTATATTAGTGCTGGTACAGGGGTTTGTATCAGCTTATCATTTTTCGTATAAGCTGTTTACAGATATTCCCTATCAGCCGATATCCACGCAGGAGTGGAGTGTTACCATCGAAGAGGGAAGTGATGTTTTTTCTGTAGCATCTATGTTGGAAGATTATGGCATTGTAGATGGTAAGTATCTGTTTGTGGCAAGAGCATATCTTGGTCAATACAATAACCGTATTTTGGCGGGAACTTATTCCTTAGGACCGGCAATGTCACCTGATACGATATGTCGGAAAATATGTGGTGTGCAAAGTGAGGAAGCATCATGATCGTAGAAGAGAGAATTACATCATTCATTAATTCCATGACCCCTGATGAGAAAGGTATTGTCGGGCAGATTGAACAAGAGGCACTGGAAGATGAAGTGCCGATTATAAGAAAAGAAACAAAGGAATGGATAAAGACAATGCTTTTGATTAAGAAACCAATGCGCATTTTGGAGGTTGGAACAGCGGTTGGTTTTTCTTCTGTTTATATGAGTCAGTTTTTGCCGGAACAAGGGCATATTACCACAATTGAGAAGTGGGAACCAAGGATTGCAAAAGCAAAAGAGAATTTTAAACGTGCAGAAGTAGAGGATAAGATCACCTTGTTAGAGGGGGATGCTGCTGAGATCTTGGCAAGACTGGAAGGAAAGTATGATTTTATCTTTATGGATGCGGCGAAGGGACAATATATTCACTTTTTGCCGGATGTCATTCGTTTATTAGAAATTGGTGGTGTGTTGATATCGGATAATGTATTGCAGGATGGAGAAGTATTAGATTCCAAATATGTGGTGAATCGAAGAAATCGGACTATTCACAGCAGGATGCGAGATTATTTATATACGTTGAAGAATCATGAACAGTTGGAAACTTCGATTCTTCCGCTGGGAGACGGGGTTGCATTGTCTGTTCGGCGTTAGTCTGGACAATGAGGATATTCTTGGGGGAAATTGAAAGAAAGTATATTTTAGGAAGGATGTACAAAAGAGATGAGGCAGATTGAATTATTGATACCTGCAGGCAGTTTGGAAGTTTTAAAAGTCGCAGTAGACTAT